>JBOGLB010000469.1:0-3868 GCA_050745965.1 Terriglobales bacterium
CCGCCGGATATCCGAAACCTGCGACCAAAGTCGGGGCCTCGAGCGACTCTGCGGGCTTCACCCATCCATAGAGTGACCACGGCGAATCCGCGCGTAATACGTCATCGTCTTTGGCAAGAGGTTTCTCGAGGCCATCCCCTCCTGCGAGAAACACACCATTGAACGGGCCATAGACAGAGGGCTCATTGGGGCGAAGCGATTGGGGCTTTGCCTGGGCGTAGCCGAGAGGGGCAATTGCAAGCAGACAAATACCAATCATTGCTGCGTTGATCAGAGATCGAAGCCGCGAAAACAGAATCATCAAGCCTCCGTAAAAGCACCAAGAGCACAAAATAAATCACATTTAGTTCGGACTATTCCACCCGTATGACGCCAGCACGTGGCCGTCATCTGCAACAACCAGCATCGCTGCCCCGGCCCCAATGTCGTATAGAAATCCTTGCCGCTAAGGTGATCCTGAAAAGAAACCGGAGCCGTTTTTCCGGATTCTGACGTTATGACATACAACGTGGCATGCGGAAAGCGGGTTGGGCAAATCAGTATGGCTGTATCCTGCGAACTCGTCGAGTACGCCGATGCCACGCCGGCCTGCGTGGCGGCATATCTATACACATCGCCTAACGGCTGGCCGCCAAGGATCAGAAGGTTCCCTCCCGCTTGAAGATATTCATGAATACTGCTCCATGCGTTCGTGGGAACCGCCGACCCGTAAGGGAGAACGAGAAGGTCAACTGACGCCAAGGTTGCGGGATTCTTGAGTCCATTGAGGTCAACAAAAGCAGCATCCATTCCATTGAGCGACTTCACCAGGGTTTGGCGGGTAACCGGCTCGCTGGCAACTGTAGGAAAGCCGTCCTGCCAGAACACAACAACTTTAGTGAATCCGAAGGGCACTACCAGAAAAACGACGAACGTGACTCTGAGAAAAATGCGCATGTACAAGACCCCAGGGTTACTTGCCACGACTTGCAAGACCGCAGCTTCAATTTCGGAAAACGCAAGGGGCCGATGCTAACATGCTTAACGCGCAGGAGGATAGGCTCAGTAATCGGGTTTCTTCTCGAACGTTGCTTGCCCTATTCTTGTTGCTGTAGCAAACTGTACCCCACGCAATACTGACTTTCGTATAGCCTCACAATTGGAATTTATATACACCATCGTGCTCCCGGCTTACAACGAAGGCGTGCGCATTGGCGCGACTTTACAACGAATTCTCGCTTTCGCGGCTAAACAGGGATGGAATGCGGAAGTTATTGTCGTAAACGACGGCTCGACGGACGATACCGCTGAAATCGTAAGGCAGCAAGCCATCGGTAATCCCATGTTGCGTCTCATCGAGAATCCTGGCAATCGTGGCAAAGGTTACAGTGTGCGCAACGGCATGCTGCACGCACAGGGAGAGATATTGCTCTTCAGCGACGCAGATTTATCTTCACCAATCGAAGAGGCGCCGAAGCTCTTTGCCGCGATTAAGCAGGGAGCCGACATAGCCATTGGCTCTCGCTGGCTGCGGCCGGAACTTCAGACCACGAGACAGCCCTTAAGCCGCCAGATTTTCGGGCGCCTTTTCAATTTGGCGCTACGTGTAATCTTGGGATTGCAATTTAGAGATTCTCAGTGCGGGTTCAAAGCTTTTAACCGGCGTGCCGTTGACACTGTCTTCCCGATGCAGAAAATCGAGCGTTGGGGATTCGATCCTGAAATCCTTTTCCTCGCGAGGACATTTGGTTTGAAGGTTCGAGAAGTACCGGTAAGGTGGGCGCATCGGCAAGGCGGCAGCATTCACCCGCTGCGGGATGGCATACGGATGGTTGGAGAGATGGTTAAGATTCGCTGGAATGCATTCACGGGAAAGTACACTGTCACTCAGACGGAGTTGAAGTCTTACTCTCCAAAGCTCTAGGAAGCCATCGCATGCGTAGTAAGGGGCTGAATAGTTACACCAACGCCCTTTTCAAAACTCAAAGTCATTTCTGCGGAACAATTCTGGCACAGCCAGAAGAATTCAACTCTTCGCGATGGCTTCTTCGCCTCGGCATTTATGCCTGATGCGGAGAACGATTCGCTTGCGGATAAATCCATGTGAATGCGAAACAGCCTGCCTTCATGCAGGTAACGAAATGGAGTCGGGCATCCGGGGTTGGCGCACTTCGAAAGCATTTGGCCCTTCCCGTGAAAACAAATATGTAGAAATTGTACTCCCGTGGAAATGAACGGTATCCAATAATTTAAATCGCCGGAAGGCGTCGAAATCCGAAATGGGTCAACTTGCGACATTTTCGGAGCAGGTCGCTGTCACGCGAATGGCTTCCGCGATCTTCCCTCCAATTTCTTCGGTAGAGAGAGAAGTGCGACCGTGTTTTGCAACATCGCGAGTGCGGTATCCGGCAGCCAGAACGCCGGCGACGCAGGATTCCACGCACGCCGCTTCGCGCTTCAACTTAAACGAGTGGCGCAGCAGCATGGCCGCCGAAAGAATTGCTCCCACGGGATTGGCAATATTCTGTCCCGCGATGTCCGGCGCCGACCCGTGAATGGGTTCGTAGAGCCCGACCGGCCCCCCAACGCTAGCGGAACCAAGCATCCCGAGCGAACCGACGACCGACGCCGCCTGGTCGGAAAGAATGTCACCGAACATGTTTTCCGTTAGCACAACGTCAAAGTCCGCTGGATGCGACACCAGCGCCATCGCGGCAGAATCCACATACATATGCGATGTCTTAACATCCACGTAATCCTGGGAGATGCGAGTGACTACGTCCCGCCACAGGCGTGAACAATCGAGCACATTGGCTTTATCCACCGAAACCAGATTGCGGCGGCGAGATCTTGCCAGCTCGAAAGCAACATGCGCCACGCGTTCAATTTCTTTCTCGGTGTAGCGCATAGTGTCGGTTGCGCTTCGGTCCCCGGTCGGCCCTTGAATCAAGCGTGGTTCACCATAGTAAATTCCTCCGAGGAGCTCGCGAACAATCAGGAGGTCAGTTCCTTTCACTACATCGGCACGCAGAGGGGAACAATCCTCTAACGATGGATGGCAGATAGCGGGTCGCAAATTGGCAAACACGCCAAGCTCGCGCCGCAATCTTAGCAATCCGCTCTCGGGTCGAAGATGGCTGGGGAAGTTATCGAACGACGGCCCCCCCACCGCGCCCAGCAGGACTGCTCCTGACGAAAGACAGGCCTGCAAGGTGTCGTTTGGAAGCGGATCTTTACTGCTTTTCAGCGCCGCGCCGCCAATATCCTTGCGCGTGCACACTAACTCGTGACCGAAGGTGGTAGCCAGTTCTTCGAGCACGCGAACTGCCTGCCCAGTCACCTCTGGCCCGATCCCATCGCCGGGCAGCACGGTCACTTTAATCAGCATTGGTGTAAAGTGTCCCCCACCAACAGATCTTTCGCGCGTAAATCACGGCATCGAAATGCCGTCATTGTTGCAAAATTTTACGCTGAGAATTAAGGATTGTATATTCGATTATTTCTCGGCAGGATAGAGCAGGAATATTGCTTTACACTCCCCAGAGATAATCTTCCTGCTCCGAGTGATGTTCCGTCAAAGTGTTACGAGGAAGCGTGGCTGCGCTGTAATCCGAGGGAAGCGGCGCTGGAAACGGCTTTCGAGGGGTGCCGATCGAGGCTGCGGCGGCAAGGGCCGGCGCTTGCCGAATCCCTCGCGTCTCTCGAATCAAGTCGAGTAGGTGGTGATCGTGGACGTGCTTGATCTCGTCGGCGAGAACTACGAACTGCCGGTAAATTTCGTCCAATTCGCGGAGGTCGAACGTATATCCGAGTTGCTCGCATCGCAGGCCTAATGCATGCCGCCCGGAATGTTTGCCTAATACCAAAGTCGAATCCGGAACGCCGACGG
>JBOGLB010000470.1:0-3349 GCA_050745965.1 Terriglobales bacterium
CGCGACTTCAATTTGCAAAAGCGGTGCTCATGACACAGTATTCGGACCTTGCTGGCGCAAGTGATCCGCCGGCAGGGGTGGTAGTGATTTTTGACTCAGACGACGGCGGGATGATTGCGGCGACACAATCAACACTAAAAGAATGGCAGGATGGTTCGGCGTCCGACGAAGCGATTTGGAAAGAATGTTTTTTTGATCCGCCGGAGCTTGCCGGAAAGTAAGTACTCCTTAAAAGTGACTTGCGGGAGAGCTGGTTACTTCCAGAAGAAGCCTGCGATCAGGACAGCCACCTGGGCGGTGACAACAGTAAGCCAAATCCGCTGCCGCATGCGAGACCGGCGCAAATCTTTTTTCAAATCACTTTCGAGGGCCTGGATAAACTCCATTTCTCCCGGATCAACTTTAGGTTTTGAGTCGGGAGTGTTTGTCCGGGAGATCCCCGTATATGCCAGCTTCGGCTTGGCAGGGAGAAGAGCTTTAGGCCCGCTTATGACTGCCGACCAGTGCACCAGCAGCAGAAATCCGGGAGAAAAACCGGGGTCCGCGGGCATGGAAGTCAACTGGAGGGGCGACTGTCTTTCTGGCGCGGCTGCGTCGGCTAAATTGCGCAACAGCGATGTCCACCACATATGATTAAGCTGGTCGCCGATTAATTCGCCGAGTTCGACGGGACGCGATTCCAATTGCAACGGCGGCAGCGTCTCCGGCGAAATTACGTCACCCAGATTCGTAAAAATGGTTCGATACCACGGCAGGCTCAAGAGATCGCCTGCTAACATTCCCGTATCAACGGGTCGGGAAGTTAGAACCAGCGGCGGCAGAACTTCAGGAGAAAACTGGTCGCGCAGATTGCCAAGCAGCGATTTCCAAAGAGGACGCGTCAGGCTTTCCGGCGGGGAGAAATCTAGTTCGTACACATCGCTGCCGTTGTCGAGTGAGGGAGCCGCGGCGCTGTTTTGGGCAGGCATTTACTTTTCGTGTAAGAATCTTAGATTCAGGATTCTAATCTAACAGTGTAAATGGAAGTTGTAGGGAATACCAAACCGAGCGGCCAGTTTGGTGGCCAATAAAACGAGACCGAAAGATTGGAACGGCTTTGAAGGGGCGCGGCTTTTACAGGGCTGCGGAAAAACTCGACGTTGCGTTTGTTTTTGGGTCGCGCAGCGGTTCACCTCTGCGGTAACCCTTCTTACCCTCGATATCGGCTTTTGAAGTCGTGCCCCGGAACGAAACGATTGACTAACTTATGATCAAAGCCGTTCGAGGCACCCGCGATCTGCTTCCGCCGGAAACGGCGTTATGGAATTTTGCCGAGGCGACAGTCCGCGATGTTTTCCGCGCGTACAACTTTCATGAAATCCGAACGCCGATTTTCGAGACGACCGAACTGTTCGCTCGGGGAGTTGGTGAAGAAACCGACATCGTCGCCAAAGAAATGTACACGTGGGAGGACAGGAGCCGTGCTGAAAGCGAAAAGGGCCAATCATTGACCCTGCGCCCTGAAAATACGGCTGGAGTTGTTCGCGCATATATTGAGCACAAACTCTGGGATCGTGGGCTGAATAAGCTCTACTACATTGGTCCGCAGTTCCGCCGCGAACGTCCGCAGAAAGGGCGGTACCGGCAGTTTTATCAGATCGGCGCAGAAGTCATTGGCCCGGCCACCGCAGGCAGCGAATCGCCCGCGCGCGACGCAGAAATTCTCGAACTGCTTGCTACGTTACTCGACCGGCTAGGAATCAAAGGCTGGACGCTGCAATTAAATTCCGTCGGTTGCGCAAACGACCGCGCCGTTTACAACGAGGCATTGCGGAAGGCACTTGAGCCGGTGGCGTCGCAGATGTGTGCAGATTGCCAGCGCCGCGCGATCACGAATCCTCTGCGCGTGTTTGATTGCAAGGTTCCCGCGGACCAACCGATTATCGAAACCCTTCCACGCATCGGCCAGTTTCTTGACGCATCGTGCCGCGAGCATTTTCGGCAAGTGCAAGACATCCTCAATTTCGTTGGTGTCGAGTTTCATATAAACGACCGGGTAGTTAGAGGCCTCGATTACTACACGAGGACCGCTTTCGAATTTACCCACGGCGCGCTGGGCGCGCAGAATGCGATCCTTGGAGGAGGCCGTTACGACGGCCTTTCCGAATCGCTCGGTGGACCTGCTGCACCCGGCATAGGCTTTGCCATTGGAGAAGATCGCCTGATACTTGCGCTACAGGAATCTGCCGAGAGAGCCCTGCCGAAGCTCGATGTTTATATCGCGCCCCTCGGTGCAGGGACGGACCGGGAAGCTGCGAGTCTTGCGCGAGAATTAAGAAGAAAAGGTGTCATCGTCGAACTGGGAGATGAAGGTTTCCGTTTGAAGAAATCATTTGAAACTGCGGCCAAACTGTGCGCTCGATATGTTCTGATTGTGGGAGAGAACGAAATGAAGGCTGGCGCTTTCGCCCTCAAGAATCAGGAAACCGGCGAGCAGACTTCGGTTCCTCGCGACGGCCTCGCGGCAAAAATCAAGGGCTAACGTGAGAAAACCTCGCGCCATCCTGAATCAAGCCGGCCGGGTGGCCACTGGCCCGGAAGAACACCCCATGTACTTTCAACGACGCTAGCACTAGACTGGTGCCGCTCGAACTACATCAAGGAGGCCCTCTATGGCAACCGCAAGAACGCCCCAACCAATATCCGAAGATCCAGTAAGAGTTGATCCCCGTCATTACACGGTTGAATTTGAAAATGATCGTGTCCGGGTATTACGCATCAGGTATGAGCCTGGCGAAAAATCCGTGATGCACAGCCACCCTGAATCTATTGGCGTGTTCCTGACCGAGGCCCACGCAAAGTTCACCTACCCTGACGGTCGCAGCGAGGACATCAAGGCGACCGCCGGACCGGTGCAGCACATGGACGCGTTTGTCCACTTACCGGAAAGCCTCGGCAATAAGCCATTCGAGCTGATCCAGGTTGAGTTGAAACGCTAAGGACGAATCGGTCCCAGATTATCGAAAGGGCGGTGCCCACATCTGCCTGCAATTGACAGATGTGGGTCCCTGATCAGGCGGCCTGGTTGGCCACTTTTCATTGGTTTCATTTTCTAATACTGAAATGTGGCTGCGTCACTCGTCGCGAGGATTTCCGCGCCGTCGTCGCGCTAATCAAACGCGTGAAAGAAATGTGAGCGGCGGGGAACCTGGGGCCATGCGACTGGCGCCCACGGACTCTTGCGATTCTTGACGGCATCAGTTGCGCCAGACTATTATTTCCCGATTCAAAACACCGCGATATTTATGAAATCCCAAGGAGGTTCACCCAATGACGCGTATTTCGGCCACAATGCACGTTTTCTTCTTTT
>JBOGLB010000471.1:0-5299 GCA_050745965.1 Terriglobales bacterium
GGCCGATAAAGGGCGATCACGCGCCGTGCCCGCATCGCCAGTTCTCGACGCAAAGATTCTGGCGACAGCACCTCAATGTCGCTGTCGAAACCGAGCAGCAAGCCCGCAGCGTGCGGCAGACTTTCGATCCAGATGGTTGCAGTACGCCAGCCTTCGGCATCGGGCTTCGCGGCCCGGATCGCGTCTGCGGCATCAGCGCCCAGCCGACTGATGCGCGACAGGGCCGCATCGTGAACACGAACCGTCGCTGGCGCGCGCCGCAGGCTAGCCTCAAAGCGCGAGACCTCCTCTTGCCAGACCCGGGCAAGATGGAAATTCTGACGCCGGATTCTTCTTTCCGGAAGAGCCCGAATAGAGTGAATGTTCTCCAGCCGGTAAATGGCGTGCCGTTTCCGGTTGCGGGCCACCATGTACCATGCGCCCGCTTTCAGTACCAGGCCAAGCGGTTCGACGACGCGCACTTTTCTCCCGCGCCAGCTTTCATAGTCGATTGCAACTGCCTGGTCCGCCCATACCGCGGCGGCGAGTGGCTTCAGGCATGCCGGTATTGCCGGACGTTGATACCACTCCGCGGGATCAAGGTGAAAACGTTCACTCGCGCGCACAGCGCGCTCGCGCCCCAAGGCAGGCAACGCCGCCAAAACCTTCAAGCGTGCCGCTTCCGCCGCTGCCTGCAAACCCAGCGCCGATGCCGCGAACCCAATTGCTGCGAAGGGCAGCGCTTCGGCTTCCTGACCGGAGAGCCCAGTCAGTCTAGTCTCATAGCCGCCGATTAACCGGAGCCCACCGGAGCGGCCGCGATCAGTGACGATAGGCACTCCGGCGCCTTCGAGCGCTTCGATGTCGCGATAAATCGTGCGCTCTGAGACATCAAGCTGTTTCGCAAGGTCGCCGGCTGTGGTTCGGTTTCGAAGTTGCAGGCTCATCAGGATGGACAGTAGCCGGTCAGCACGCATCAGCAAATTATCTCTCAAAAACATGACAGAAGATGTCCAGTTTTGTTTGCTAGGGTGGGCGGTGTGAAGCAGCCTCAGCAATTGCCTGACTTCAGCGGCTCAATCCGGCCGTTGACTCGACGCTGTTTTCTTGCAGGTGCGGCGGCAATGACTTTCGCGGCCAACGCACTTCCAATGTTAAGCGGGGAGGTAAGAGTGACTCAAGATAGCGTGTTCGAATTGCGCCAGTACACACTCTATGGAGGCCGACGGGATGAGCTGATTTCTCTCTTCGAGAAAAACTTCATCGAATCGCAGAATGCTGTAGGGGCAGATGTCATTGGCACCTTCCGCGATTTCGACGATCCTGACCGCTTCGTTTGGATTCGTGGCTTTCGAGATATGCCGACGCGTCAACAAGCGCTTGAGAATTTCTATGGCAGCAGCGCGGCATGGATTGCGCACAAGAAGGAAGCAAACGCCACCATGGTTGATTCCGACAATGTTTTGCTGCTTCGCTCAGTGCAGCTCGGATCGGGATTCTCTGGCGGTCCAAAGGTCCCTTCTGATTCCGAGGCTGTCTTCTTGATGACGATCTACTATCTCGGTTCGGTGGACATCGTGCAATTCACGCAGTTTTTCGACCATGTCATCTTGCCGCATCTCAACGCCTTGAACGTTCGTCCCATCGCGACCTTGGCAACGAATGAGGAGCCGAACAACTTTCCACGCCTCCCTATCAGGGAACATGATCGTGTTTTTCTGTGGATGGCAAGATGGCGCGGTGAAGCGGATTACGAATCGTTCGCTCAAGAGCAACGGGCGTGGAGTGGCTGGCGGGACACCGCGCCTGAGACGGTGCTTCCTGCATTGATGCGGAAACCGGAGCTGCTGCGGCTCAAACCGACGGCCCGCTCGCCGCTGCAGTGAGTTCATCTATGCGATTTTGCCTTTGTCGCCTCTCCGCTATCTCCTTATTGCTGGGAGCAGCTGTCTTGACCATGTCGAAGCCTCTCTTTCCCGCAGAACCATCTACACCCAAATCGGAAACGGCCAGCGTATCCTCGGAACACGATTTTGACTTCCTGGTGGGAAGCTGGGCCGTACAACACCGTCGGCTGAAGCACCGGCTGACGCATAGCAGCGAATGGGAAACATTCGGTGGTACCTGCAAAACAGGGTTGCTGCTGGGCGGTCGCGGCGATGTTGACGATAACGTTCTACAAGCGCCAACGGGAACCTATCGCGCGGTCACGTTACGTTCTTTCGATACATCTACGAAGTCATGGTCCATTTGGTGGCTGGACAGCCGCCATCCCCACCAGCTCGATCCACCCGTCGTCGGTGAATTTCGGAATGGAAGGGGCACATTCTTCGCCAAAGACACTTTCGAGGGCCGGTCCATTGTTGTCCGTTACATTTGGTCTGCCGTCACTGCGAATTCTGCGAAATGGCAGCAGGCATTCTCTGACGATGGTGGAAAAACGTGGGAAACTAACTGGATTATGGAGTTCCACCGCCTTGGTCCAGCGGACCCATGATCCGGCTCTACGCAGATGATGGTTAGCCGGAAATTTACTCGTCGTCCAGAAGTCTCGTCATGCGAAGGCGAGAGTCTACTGAAGTCGGTCTTCGCATCCTTCGCGGATTCGGAGATGGGCCAGCGGTATTTCCCGCAAGGATTCCGCTACAACCGGAGGCAGCCATTCCGTCACTGCTAGGGGGCGGAATGGACGATGCGGAGTTCGGTATCCGCTGTGATGTCCGGGATCAAGACGTGGAAGGCGTGTGCCGGCTTGTCGTAAGACGTTTTTAAAGGAGAGGCGCCGTTGGACAGCTTGGCATCGGTTTGACCAAAGGGCCGACCAGAGGGCCGACCAGAGGGCCACCCATAAATCACAACTTCAATCGTTTTCCACCATGGTGCATAAGCGCCCTCGCGGGCGCCGAATATGACGCGCACGGAGTCGCCATCAGACTGGCAGCTGAATGATTGGCGGAGAAAGTCGCCGTGTTGGTAGCGGAACGTGTGACCGTCGTCCAGGTAGAGTGATCCGCTACACTGCGGGCCGGGATAGACACGAAGCTCCAGGGGACCTTTGGGGATTTCGTCGGTGCTCTGGATTAGCGGCTGCATCGGCAGGATGCTTCCGCCACGGACATATACAGGCAGAACGGCGAGTTCGGGATGAATTCTTGCCGGCTCGGGAAACTTGGCTCCCGGCCCTGCTTTGGCTATCTCAACAATCGTTGGCGCCGGTGGAGGAGTGGCCGCTTTCAACCCTGTCCAAAAGTCGTACCACGATCCTGTTGGGAACGAAATAGCATAGTCATCGAGAGTTTCGGCGAAAGGCTGAGGTGCAATCAACAGACTCGGACCGAGCATGAACTCGGTATCAAGATGATCGAACCCGCGAGATGATGGTGCGAAGATTTCAGGAAACTCAAGAAACACAGGCCGGTTGATGGGCAGGCCAGTGCGCGACGATTCTTCGGCGAGCGTGTAAATGTACGGCAGCAACCGGTAGCGGGTCTCGATGTATCGGCGGCGAATGGCTTCCTGTTGCGGGCCGTGGACCCAAACTTCCTGGGGCAGTGAACCTTTGGTGGTGTGGTCACGATACATCGGATTGAACGCTCCGATTTCGATCCAGCGGGTGAGGAGGTCAGGCGGGGGTGAGCCGTTGAATCCGCCGATATCGTCACCCACGAAAGAGATTCCACTGAGGCCCAGATTGAGAAGTTGCTGCGTGGCTAAACGAAGATGGTTCCAGGTGGAAGAATTGTCGCCGGTCCAGGTGAAACCGTAGCGCTGTCCCCCGGCGAAAGTGGCGCGGGTGAGGACAAAGGGCCGCTCATCCGGGCGCAGCTTCAGCAGGCCTTCATAAGTGGCGCGGGAATTTTCCATTCCAAAGACGTTGTGAATCTCGGCATGTGTAGCGGTACGGGTGGTGAAACCGGGCTCCTCGATGCGATGAATATTGTCGAGCGGCATCGTCTTTCCGGGTCCGTTAAAAACGGAGGGCTCGTTCATGTCGTTCCAGAATCCGGCAACGCCATCCTGAACGAAATCTTTGTAGAGGCCGCCCCACCAGTCGCGAGTCTGGGCGCGGGTGAAATCTGGGAAGACAGCAGGGCCGGGCCAGACGATGCCGACGTATTCGCTGCCGTCCGCACTCTTCACAAACTGATTGCCCGCTTCGCCGGAGTCATAAGGGGCGTAGCCCTGGTTGGGCGCATGAGCGATGTGCAAATCGGTAATGGTAACGAGGTGAAAATGTTGCTTGCGAAGATCTGAAACGAGTCCGGGAAAGTTGGGGAAGGTTTTGGGATTGACGGTAAAGGGACGATTTTTGTACTGGTAGTCAATGTCAAGATAGACCACATCGGAGGGAATTTTGTCCGCGCGCAACCGGTCGGCGATCTCGCGCAGCTTTGATTCCGGAGTGTAGCTGTAGCGGCATTGCTGGAAGCCCAGCGCCCACAGCGGAGGAAGCGGTGGCGTGCCCGTGAGGTAAGCGTAGCCTTCTACAACCTGTTTCGGGGTGGGGCCGTAGATCAGATAATAGTCGAGCGGGCCTCCTTCGGCGCCGAAGGAATACGAATCACGATCTTGTTTGCCGAAATCAAACCAGCTGCGCCATGTGTTATCGAGAAATATCCCATAGCTGCGTCCATCATTGATGCCGAGGAAAAAAGGAATGCTCTTATAGATTGGATCAATAGACTCCTGAGTGCCAATGTCAGTGTTCCAGAGCGTGTAGGCCTGATTTCTTAGATCGAAGGTGCCGGCCTTATCGCCGAGCCCGAAATAATGTTCGTTGTCAGGCATGGTCTTGTGAACGGAGAAGCCGCCGCGCTGGAATGTGGTGGGACGCCCGACGGCGTCAGCAGAGATAATGTTGCCGCTGAGATCACTAACGACAAGCCGCAGCGGATTGCGCTCAACACGGACTTCGAGCGATGCGGTACGAAAGCCAACGGACGCGTCCTCCTGAATCGGCTGTACCTCGATTGATTTGCCGCGTGGCGCAGGAAGAACCGCCCAGGAAGCGTCCTCGGGAAAAGTACTCGCGGCGGTGATTCGCACACGGATGATGTCGTCGCGGAGAGCAATGATGCGCAAACTCGCCGCGCCCGCTTGAATCTCGATTCCGTCACGCAGAGGTTGGGAACCGGTTACGGATTCAACCGCAACTTCGGATTGCGACGCCGAGGTTTCGGCGGATGCAAAGGTCGGTGCAACGAAGCTCGACGCAAGGATGACTGGTGCCCAAACTAAGAAGGCGACCCACCGGCAAGACGAGTGCATCATAGGCCCTCCTTTATATATAGTGTGCGCGCATGCGTCATTGCGTTTTGCC
>JBOGLB010000472.1:0-9862 GCA_050745965.1 Terriglobales bacterium
ACCCGACCCGCTCTGCCGCCCAGATGCCGAGAGAGGAGGGCGGCCCGTCCAAGCTCCGCTTGGGCAAGGATTTTCCGTTACGAATTCGGAGGTTAAGAAAACTGGCGGAGAGAGTGGGATTCGAACCCACGTTAGAGTTTCCCCTAAACACGCTTTCCAAGCGTGCGCCTTCAGCCACTCGGCCATCTCTCCCTTTTGGCGTGCAGGTTGATTGTATGGGGCCGATCATTCACGCCGCAACTGGGGTCCACCATTGTCGGGTGAAAAACCCCGCCCAGAGCCACTTCTAAGGTCATTAGGCATTTTTATACATGAAAATAGATTGCATGGAAGTATTACGACCGGCAACCGGCCTAGCCGGAAGATTATCAAAAGTGCCGGAAAATGGCAGTTTTCCTACCTCATGGTGGAGTACCTCAATGCAGAACCTAAGCACTCTGGCGGCGCGACTCTTCTCAGTGTCACTTCTTCTCGCATTCTCAACCGGCGTTAGCACCGGACAAACTCGCGGCAAGGCCACATCAAATGCCTCGGCTGCAATGGCTCAATTGCCGATCACATTCGAACAGAATGCAGGCCAAACCGCCCCTCAAGTACGTTTTTTGAGCCGGGACAGTCGGTATCGCGTTTACTTGACAGATAACGCGGCGGTGCTGAAGGTCGCAGGCAAAACGACTGACGCCGTGCTGCGCACCACGGTGGTCGGACCCAGTTCCGGCGTGGAAGTTGCGGGCTTAGAGCCCCGGGATTCCCATACAAACTATCTGGTCGGCCCAAGGGCCTCCTGGAAATCCAACATCCCGAACTACGGGGAAGTCGAATATGCCGGTATCTATCCCGGAATTGATCTGGTTTACTACGGAAAGCAGCACCAGCTTGAATACGATTTCGATGTAACGCCGCATGCGAAGGCCGCCGCGATCGCCCTCAAGATTCAGGGCGCGAACAAGATCACTGTCGGTAAAGATGGCTCGTTGATTCTCGACACTGCCGCCGGGCCGGTTACCTGGGCCAAGCCAATCGCATATCAGCGGACAAGCGCTGGAAAGAAGTTTGTCACCGCCTCTTATCGTCTGCGCGGAGACGCGGTCACCTTCGAGGTAGGAAAATATGATCGCAGCAAGACGCTGGTAATTGACCCCGTCCTCGAGTATGGAACTTATTTGGATGGAAAGGAATTTGATACAGGCGTCAGCTTGTGGGTGGATTCCGCGGGATATGCTTATATTCTCGGAGGCACGGATTCGCCTGACTTCCCGACGACGCCCGGCGCCTATCAAAAGGCGATTGCGGCTACCCCCAACGATCAAGTATTCGTCACCAAACTGTCGCAGGATGGTTCCTCATTGATATGGTCAACCATCGTCGGAGGCACCGGTCCGAACAATTACTCATTGCCAACCGGCTTTGCCTTCGACTCAACCGAGAATGTCTACATAGTGGGGTATACGGTCGATCAAACCTTCAACGGGAACACAAATTCTTTCACGGATTACCCTTCAACCTTCCCAACCACTACCGGCGCGTACAACACCAATCACGCGGCTGCCGGACGCAACTTCCTGGTCAAGTTGAACAACACCGGAAGCGCGCTCATTTACTCGACGTTCTTGAGTGATCAGCCCAATATTACCGCTTACGCGGTGGCCGTTGATCCGGCGGACAACGCTTATGTCACCGGAGTTTATAACCACAATGGCGGCCTCACCGGAGCTTTTCCGGCGACGTCAGGGGCCTATCAAGCCTCCTACGGCGGCCACGACGATTCTTTGGTTATGAAGTTCGATGCCCAGGCTACTGCACTTGACTATGCGACGCTGATAGGTGGATCGCAAACCGAAGACGCCTCGCAGATTCAGGTTGACGCCGACGGAAACGCCACCATCAACGGATTTACCTATTCGCCGAATTATCCTGTTACGCCGAATGGCACGGCGAATACGGACGAGGGCGGTTTCATCACCACCTTCAATTCAGCCGGATCTGCGCTGCTCTACTCGACCGTTCTTCATCACGTTAATTTGATCAACGTTAAGAGGGATACGGCGGGCTACTACTATGTCGGCGGCTCAGCGGGGACAAACCTTCCGGTAACAGCCGGCGCGTTCCAGAAGACTTTCCCGTCCCCCAATTTTTCGGGAGTTCATGTGGGCTTCTTCACCGAAATCGATCCTTCGGGAAATCTGGTTTATTCGTCCTATCTGGGGGGGAACACGATTCAGGGAAATACGGAAAGTACTCAAATTCAATGGCTCGGCGCTCCCAGTTTCGTAACCGTCACCGGAGATCGATCCAACGACGCGACCTTTCCGGTAACTGATCGCAATTACGAACAGGACAACTGCTCGTTCCTGGCAACCTTCAACACCCAGGGATCGGGAAAGAGCTCCCTGTCATACTCGGGATGTACGCCGGTAAACCGTACCGACAACGGGACTACTGACCTGTATTCCGGGATTACGTCCTTCACCGGCTCTCAGATGTACATGAACAGCAGTTCTAACCTCTATGCCATGGGCACGAACGGCCCGACTACTCCCGGAGCGTTCCAGACCGCACCGCCGTCAGACAGCCAAAACGACGGCTCCTTTCTTTGGATCGGAAGTTACAATGTGACTCAGCCCGGACCGGGAGGGGTGAACCTGAGTGCGCCTTATTACTGGGGACCTCCGTATCAATCACCGGTGGTATACCGCGCAACCGGAAGAAGCCCGCAGTGTGGATCGGGAGTAGCTGCTATGCGCGTCTACACTGCGCCGGGAGTCATAGCTTATACAACTAACGGCGCGACCTTGGACGCGAACATTGCCTTCCCCAAAGATGGCCAATACAACACGGTGATTGTGGTCTACGATAACTGCGGAAAGGCGTTCACCATGGGAGTTCCTATGTACATTCAGGGAACTGCAACACCGCAAAACCCCAATGTGGTGTCCCCGACGAATGGCGCGGCTATACCTTCGCCGGTGCATTTTGTGGCAACTGGGTCGGCCGGCAGTTGCTCCAAGGGAGTTGCGGCTTTGCGGATATATACGGCGCCCGGCGTCTCAGCCTATACCGTGAACGGTGCAAACCTGGATACGTACATCAACCTCGCGCCTGGGAATTACACTACCGTCGTCCAGGAGTGGGACAACTGCGGCAACGTGTACAAGACGCCGGTAGCTATTACGGTGGAATGAATCGGAATGGTAGCGGAAATCGAGCGGAAGGAGTTCGGGCCTTTAACAAATGAATCAGTTTTTTTGATTTGAAGATTACCGGTTAAGAGAGTTTCGCGCTGTTCTGTTCCGGTAGCAAGGGCACGCCGACCTCTGAGTTTCCTGCCGCGGCATGTACGTCTTTGTCGGCGGGTTCCGGGATCCGATTGTGCAGGCAATAAAGGGCCAGTTCCAGGCGGTCGGCGACGCCGAGCTTGTCATAGACTTTGCGCAGATAGTTTTTTACAACCTGTTCGGTTGTCCCCACGCAGACGGCAATTTCTTTATTCTTCATTCCCTGCGTGACGCAGGAAACGATCAGCGATTCTTTTGGCGTCAACTGTATTTTGGAGCGGGAAGAAGATGGCCGGGAGCCTTGCGTGCGATATGCTCCCAATACCCATTGAATGCCACGGCTATCAAGCCACGGCTCGCCCTGCCATACCTTTCGCAGGCAATCCACAAAGATCTCAGGATCCACATCGCGCGAGACTATTCCGTAAGCGCCACGGCGAAACAACTCCAGCGTTAGCTCTTCATGCGGCTTCGCGGTAACTACTACCAGCCGGAGGCTTGGAGTTTGGCGCAGAAGTTCGGATACCGTGTCGGCTGGATTCGGACTGAGCGCGGCTTCCATGATCAGGATGTCCGCGGAAAATTTCTTCGCGGCTGACAAAGTTTGTGGCAATGTCTCCGCCTGGCCGACAACCCTTATATCGTCTTCGACAGCAAAAATCTTTCGAAGACCTGCCCGGAAAATTGCCTGAGAATCGGCGACAATCACTCGCAGAAGCTGAACGTTGCTTTCCTGGGCTTCGTGAGTTTCGTGAAGCTCGCCGTACCCGTTAACCGGAATCGTCGCCATTACTATGAAGTTCCTTGCCGCAATCAGCGGCGTCCAAAATGATATTCGTCAATCACCACACCGACGCCGCGGCGTCCCCCGTCGTCCGAACTGCGTACTACCCGGCCTCGACAGTCCAATTGAACATCAGCTTTCGCGCCCACGATCTCAGCGGGCAATAAAATCGTGAAATCCACTGATGACCCGATCGGCATGTCGGAATCCATCTGAAAGAGGACTCCATTCGCCGAAATGTTCTGCGATTCGGTGCGGCTTTCTCCAGATTGCGATTTCACTGCAATGGGCAATCTGATGGGAAATCGCATGGCACTCTGCATGTCGGAATATTGCAGCTCGAGTTTTTTGGAGGCCTTTGGACGCGCGGAGTCCTTAAGACTTCCATTTTCGTCAGTTCGATTGTTGTGCGACATTACGAGGCAGACTACACCTGTGAACCAAGAGCACAAAGTTACCGAAGGCATTGGCCTGTTAGGCTTAACCACTTGCGGTTCAGCAATTTGCGGCTAAATTGAAGGGCGGAGCAAGGTCACGATTCTCAGCCGGGCAGCAACTAAAATTTTGTGACTTCGGTGAAATTGAAGTCACGTATTTTCATCGCGGGTACCACCATGTCGAAGGACTCCTCGCCGCTAGCGCGAACCGGGATTCCCATATCCTCGACATTCGAAAACATATGAATCAGGCTTTCATTGAAGCGGAAATTGCGGACCCCGTGGCGGACCTTTCCGTCTTCGACGTAAAAAGTGCCGTCGCGCGTCATCCCGGTCAAAATCTTTTCATAAGGATCAACTTCACGGATGTACCAAAGGCGGGTGACCAGCATGCCCCGTTCGGTGGACGCGATCATCTGGTCCACCGTCTTCGGATTAGATTGGCCGCCGAAAACAATATTCATCGGCGCTTCGCCCATCTCATTGGGAATAGGGAATCCATGCCCCGTGACTTCGATCGGTCCGACCTCATTCTTGTGTTCCGACTCACTCATTTTCCTTGCGGTTGCGCGGGAATACACCAACCGTTTCACTACCCCGTGTTCAATAAGTTGTACGCGTTGCCGCCGCATACCTTCTCCATCAAACGGAGAACCGGATTGAAGTGGATGAGCTACATCGTCCCAGACATTGATGTTCTCGCCAAAAACCTTGGAGCCTACGCGATTATTAAGAAATGATCGCTGATCAAGAATGGCGAGCCCGCCGAAATCCCAGAACATGAATCCGGCCATGTCGAGCACAGCTGCGGGCTCTAGGATCACGGTGTACTTGCCCGCTGAGATTTCTTTTGGAGATGAGGATTCCATTGCTTTTCGTGCAGCGATCTCCGACAGGGCGCTTGGATCAAGCACACTGACATCCGGTGAATTCGCTTTCTGCCATCCGGAAGAATCGGGCGCCAGCATGGTGATAGAAATCTCCGAGGAAGTCTGAGTGTGCCAGTCTGACAGTCCTCTAGAATTAAATACTCCTTCGACGGATTCGCCTGTCGAAAATATCCCAGCGGTAGCGAGCTTGTGTTTCTGGGCAGTCGAAACGATTTTACTGACTGCCTGTGCGCGGTCCTGAGGAGTAATAGAGGCAGTCTGATCAAATCGGCGGTTCGGACTCATGGCATTGCTGTTGCCGCTGTTGGCCGGCATCGCTAACAGATCAGCGTCCTCGTGCTGCACTTTCGCAAGACTCTCGGAAGCCTGTACGACACGCCTCAAGCTCTCGTCGTCGAATTTGTTGGTGCTAGCCCGCGCGGTTCGTCCTCCAAACGAAGCGCGAACGGAGACAACATGATTCTCCTCATCAACATTCTGATGAATCGTATTATTCGCAAAACGAGTGAGCGCGGATCGCCCGCCGTAGATCAGCATTTCGACCTCATCCGCTATCGTCTGCTTTCGGATGCGGGAGAAAATATCATCGGCTTGGGATTTATCCAGCATTCAGCTCCTAGCCCTTAGTATTTAGCGTGCGAAGCGCTCGGCCTACTTGCAAATCTCTGAAGTCTTTCATTCAACACTCCTTTGGCTGAATGCCAAGAGCCAAGTGCTATGTGCGGAATGCTAGACTTCGAAAACCACGGCGTATGTGATATCCGTCACGTGCCTTTGTAAGCGCTACCAACTTTGACCTTACGGAACCTCGCGGGAGAGGCTCCGTGGCCGGTTCCCATGACCTGTTGGGGTTGTCCCTTGCCGCAATTCGGCGTTCCCCATAGTGTCCATTCATCGCGTGAGCAAATTGCATCCATCGAATTCCAAAACTCCGTTGTAATTCCGGAGTACGACGGATTCTTCAGCAGGCGGCTTCGCTTGCCGTTTTTTATTTCCCAACCCATTTCGCATCCGAATTGGAAGTTGTAACGCTTATCGTCAATAGACCAGGACCGGTTGGTTTGCATAAGGATTGCGTAATCCGTAGAGGCAATAAGCTGTTCCATCGTCAGCGGTTCTTCGCCCGGCAGAATGCTGATGTTAGTCATGCGAATCATAGGTAGGCGATTCCAGCTTTCCGCACGCAATGTGCCGCCAGAGCGGTTTGCGCCGATGGTGTGCGCCGTTTCGCGTGAGCTGAGATATCCCGTGAACAGGCCGTTGGTAATGATGGGAGTGCATTGCGCCGGAACGCCTTCGTCGTCGAATGCGAACGTGCCCAGGCCGGGCCCATGCTCTTCCCGTGCGTCCGCAACCACATTAACGAGATCACTGCCGTAGCGCAGCGTCCGAAGTTTATCAAGGGTAAGGAATGACGTGCCTGCGAAGTTGGCTTCCATACCAAGCACGCGATCAAGTTCGATCGGATGTCCTACCGACTCATGAATTTGCAGCCCGAGTTGTGAGCTCTCAAGAATGATGTCAAAGGTTCCTTCGGGACACTTATCTGCATGATGCAAGGCGACAGCCTCTTCGCCGATGCGGCGCGCATTCTCCAGCAATTTTAATTCGTTGATGAGTTCATATCCTTTGTTCTGCCATTGTCCGCCGAACGAACTTGGATAGGACCGCTTCTGAATTTCCGTCCCGGCAAACGCATGGGCTGTAAAGCCAGCGCCCGTGGTGTATTTTGTCTGGTGAATGTCCGCGTCGGCGGAAGATGCAAACCACTGCTCCTCACGCCGGAAATTCATATTAGTTTCCGCGAGAGTTACTCCTGCAACGGAGCGCAACTCAGCATCAATCTTGAAAAGAAGATCGAGATTCTTCTCCACCGAAATGGTAAAAGGATCAATTTCATGCGGCGTTACCCATTCGGCAGTAATTGCCTTTTCTGGGGCAAGCTGGACTTCGCCTTGCTTCACGTGAGCGGAAGCTTTCGCGATATCAACCGCTCGCGCCGCCGTGCTCTCTACAACGGCGCGGCTCAGATCGGCGGAGGCGGCAAATCCCCAGGCGCCGTTAGCGAGAACGCGAATACCAATGCCTCGCGATTCGGCATCGGATGCGCCGCCGACTTTGCCGTTCTTCGTCGCTAGAGCTCGGCTGCGTTCGTCCACGATTCGCAGGTCGCAATACGAGGCGCCACGCTGCTCGGCCATGTTCAAAGCCCAGTTGGCGATGTGTTTCATAGGATGCTAAGAAAATAGAATCTAACACATCGGCAACATTCAACGCTTTGCGGTCGGCGGCATTATGAGTTCCTCAACGATAGGAACGGGAAGCGGACCTTCGTCAAGCACGCGGTCATGAAACTTCAGCATGTCAAAATTCTTTCCCTCCGCTTCCTGATACTTCTTTCGGAACGCAAGCCATTCTCGAAGGCCAACGTAATAAGTAGGCAATTGAGTAGAGCTAAGTTTTGCGCGGGTTAACTTCCCTTCTGCTTCAGCCTCGGTCTGAAAAGCCTCTTTAGTCATGAGGTCCATCGCCTGCTGATCGGTCATTCCCATGGTCTGCATTTTCACGTCGAGGATGGCATTGGCCAGCAATCGCAGGCGAATCTTACGCATCACCAGCCGAAATCGCGGATCGTTCCCTGTGTAGCCTTCATCCATCATGACCTGTGCGATGTATTCCGCCCAGCCTTCAACGTAAGCGCCATTGGCGTACAAGGTACGCAGAAGCCGACGCCTCACCGGGTGAATATTATTTAAGTGTTCGAACTGAATGTAATGCCCCGGAAGCGCTTCGTGAATGGTCAGCCATTTCAATGCGTAATTGTTGTACTCGCGAAGTTTGGACTCGGCTTTATCGTCTGGCATGCTGGGATCAATCGGAGTGACCCAAAATTCGGCTTCTGCGTGCGGCTCCAGCGGAGGAGCACTGTGAAACCCGGCGACGGAATAAATGCCGCGCATAAACAATGGCGTGGGAATAACCTTCAAGTTGTCTCTCGTGTTCAAGGAGACGATCTTTTTCTCGCGAATAAATTGCTTGATGCCATCCAGGTCGGCTTCAATGGCGGCCTGGAGTTGGTCGCGGCGAGGATGGTCATCGGAGATTTTTCGCAGAACCTCGCTGATGATCAAGTTTTCGCGATCATGACTATTGAGTTCGGAGTGATCGCTGTGATCCGGATACATCTGCTTGTGCATCGGTAAGGCCAGCTGCAACATCTCCGCGCGAACCGACTGCAAGCCTTGCTCTGCATCAGCCAAAACCTGTTCCGGAGTATCTGAGGTTTCCATCACGAGCTTGAACTTTTCGTCATAGAACTCCTTTCCCAACCGCCAGCTGCGCGTGGCAGGCTGCTGCGAAAAGTTCGATTTCAACCATTCCGAAAACTGCTTTAATGCTGCGACTGCGGGAGGAGCAACCTGGTCATATTCAGTTTTTAATTTTGAATTCCCGGAAATTTGCCGGGCGACCGTATTTTGAATCAGGTCAATGTTCCCGTCATTTTCTTCGATTGCCGTGCTCGCGAAAATCGGATCAACATCGCTTAAATATTGCTTAACCTGATCGAGCAGGCGGGGAATCTGGCGAATTCTTGACAGGACGTGACCGAGCCGCACATCTTGCGGCGCGTAATTCTGAGTCAAAGGAAGAAAGAGCGCGTTGCCAATTAGTTCGACCACAACTGTCGGATTGTGCCGGTAGTTCTGAATCTTGTCGAATTCGAGCAGGTTTAGTCCGATCTGGTCATCAATGAGATGCCAGTCGGCTGCGTCTTCCGGATCCAGCGCGGAAACTGGCGTCTCGTGATGAAAGCGTTCTCGCCAGCGCCGATAAAAGTCTTTCTCCCCCTCGATAAATTGCAGACTCAGGTCATCTAGCTGCGCATCAAGTTCCACCGTCTTGCCGGTCTTTCTGTCGAGATGCTCGTGGTAACCCGCCTTGGAAGCATTCGTTGGTGAGAGTGCCAGCGAATCTTTCATGAACTGGTCGCTAAGCTCCGCAAATTTCTTCGACGTTAAACTCGTAGCAGGTGTTCTCGTCTGTTGAGCGAAGGAGCGTGAGGAAAACATCAACGTAAATAGTAGAACGCAAGAAATTATCAGCACTGGTCGCGACATAGGTCTTGTCTTGGCCTCCTCTATATAACTGAATTGGTTCGCTTTAACAATTCACCGAGAATTAACAGTGTTTTCATCCCAGTGTCACAGATACGGGCTACGCTCGTGACATATGCCACCCGTCCGCAAAACTGGCGGTCGCGAGTTTCCTTTAAGAGTTCCGGCTCCTGACTTTTCGCTCCGACCGGCATACTCGAGATCGAAAGACGAGCGAGGCGCGCCCACTGTCGAATTTGACCAACGATCGAGGTGACCATGCGCAGGATGACGATTGTGTTTTTCGACGCAGGAGGAGGACATCGTAACGCAGCTGATGCCATCAAGATCACGCTCGAAACTCAGCAACATCCCTGGCAAG
>JBOGLB010000473.1:0-4062 GCA_050745965.1 Terriglobales bacterium
CATCAAGCTCGTACCCTCCAGGGGCGCGCTTGTCGGCACGAACCTTGCCTTCGATAATGACGCTTGATTCCTGTGTGAGGCCTTTGAGCGATTCGAAGACTTCAGGCGCGGCCGCATTCTTCGCAACTACGCCCTGGATTACACCAGTGCCGTCCCGAAAAATCGGGAACAGCAGCTTTCCACTCTCGCGCAGGTTATAAAGCCATCCGCGAATCGTTACAATTTCGCCGTCATGCTTTCCGATTTCACGAATGGTGGCTATAGGAGACATAAGAACATTGGGTAATTGGGTAATTTGTGATTGGGTGATTGAAAGTCAAAACGCGCAGAACCTCATGGATTCTGACTTTCAATTCCCCAATTACAAATTACCCAATTACCAAATTCTTCACTACACAATTAGCAACTTCTTGAAGGTTTCGCTCATCTTTTCGATTGGGTTTATTTTCTCGTCCTCTTCAATTTCCAAAAGCAATAGCGGCGTTTGCGGCGCTGACCGCAAAAGCTCCATGGCTTGTTTCCAATCAATCGTTCCACTCCCGGGCCACAGATGAGCGTCGCGGTCTTTCGCATTATCGTGCACATGTGTTGAGTGGATATAAGCCTTCACGCTCTCGAAAGCTTGCGGCACGTCCGTCATCATATGAGCGTGGCCGAGATCAAAGCAGACTCCGACATCATCGAAGTGACTAGTTTGGATAAACTCCACCAACCGTTCCGGTGTGGATAATTCATTTGGGATATTTTCGAGCAGGATTCGCACTCCCAGCGGTTTGGCGAATGCTCTGAGATGTTCGACCGAAGTCATGGCAGCCTCAAACTTGTGGTCGTCGAATGCTTCTCCGGCGACGCCGATGTGCTGCACCAGAAAGCGAAATGGTATTTGTTCAGCCAATTCCAGCGCGCGTTTAATCTCATCCATGGCTTCAATTCGTCCGGCACGATCCGTGGATGCTACATTCACCGGCGGCGAGCCAGTGCGTCCCCATTCGTAGTCAGCGTATAGCGGAGCATGAACGGAATTTAGTGGAATGCCGCTGGAACGAAACCAGTCGGCGATTTCGCGAACATGCTGCTTACGATTGGCATAATCAATGTGCTGGCGGGCCGCGAAAATCTCAATTGCCTGAGCCCCACCCCGCACCAACCCGTCGAGCAAGCCGGGATGCAATCGCTCTTTGACGTAAATAAACGTTGAAATTGCCTTTAGCATCTTTAATCTTCCATTTCTACACAGAATCTTTGAGGCTAGCCCAGGCTGCCACTTCCGTCAAATAACCAAAATTGAGTAATTGGGAGATTGAGTAGCGAGATTAAAAAGCTGAAAGTGGTTGCCCTTACCTTCGAAACTACCAAATTACCCGATTACTCAATTACCAAATTCTCTCACCTTCAAACCTGTTGTCGCGCTTCCCCTAGGGTCACCGAGAAATCCATCTTTTTTCTGCCCCTATAAACTGTAATTTTTACGGTGTCACCGGCGCGGTGGTTATCCATGCTCTGAGCCAGGTCTTGCTCGTTTTCTACGTCTTGTCCGTCAATGGCTACAATTAAATCTCCTCCGAGCATGATAGGAGTATTTCCAAGGTAGGCGTGTTCATTGCCGCCATGTAACCCGGCGCGTTCGGCAGCTCCTCCGGGCACAACTTGCAGGATCAGAAGCCCATTGCCCGTTGGAAGCCCCATTTGTTCAGCTAGATCAGGACTAATTGAAATCGTCCGAACACCCAACACCGGGCGTCGGACGCGCCCCAGCGTCACCAGATCATTGAGTACCGCTTTCGCCGTGTTGATCGGAATAGCAAAGCCAATCCCCGCGCTTTGCCCCACATTGGAGGCAATCATGGTGTTGATGCCAATCACTTCGCCGCGCCAGTTGAGCAGGGGCCCACCCGAGTTTCCAGGATTAATTGCGGCGTCGGTTTGAATGGCGTCGTCAATGGTCAGTCCATCCGGTTCCTGTATTCGCCGGATCGAACTGACAATCCCGCTTGTCAGCGTGCCGGAAAGTCCGAAAGGATTCCCGATAGCGTAAACCTTCTGGCCTACCTGCAAACCATGAGAATCGCCCAGCACCATTGCAGTAAGGCCCGTCGCTTTGATCTGGACAATCGCTAAATCATGGGACCTGTCTGTACCCACGACTGTAGCTGGATATTGCTTGCGGTTGCTCAACGTAACCTCAACTTGCCGGGCATCCGCAATGACGTGGTAGTTGGTGAGGATGTGACCCTCTTTGTCAATGATGAAACCCGATCCCTGGCCTTCCTGAGGTACCAGCCCATAGAAGAAGTCGTAGGCCACCGCTCGGGAGGTGATGTTCACGACCGATTGGATATTTTTACGATAGACGGTAATGTTATTTTGCTCATCGGCATCTTCTGGGCCGCTGCTCGCAGCTTGAGTGATTTCCACCTTTTCCGGATGGCTGATAACAGACATGGGCCACGAATGACGGGAATGATATGTGGTGACATAGAAGAAGACAGCGCTGAAAATTACCGCAATCAGGAACGGTCGCATCAGCCTCATGGGTGCAAGTACCTTTCCCTTGAATTTATTAGGGCAGAATCTAATTCTAACTTGGTTAGCTCGATCAACAAACTGAATGAAGAACTACAGAAGACTAATGTGAAATATTACTTAAATTTTAATGGCTGGTCAGCGGAAGTCTCGCCCCTTCACAAAACTGTCCCGCTTTTCCTTGCTGCTTCTACCGCCTTCAGTACAGCCTTAGCTTTGTTTAAGCTTTCCTCAAACTCGCTTTTCGGATCGGAGTCCGCAACAATTCCCGCACCAGCCTGTAGATAGGCCTTTTTCCCTCGCATCACCAAGGTTCGGATGGCTATGCAGGAATCGAGATTCCCCGCAAAATCGGCGTAAAGAACAGACCCGCCGTAAATGCCGCGCCTCGTCGGTTCCAGCTCCTCGATGATTTGCATGGCGCGAACCTTGGGCGCTCCGCTCAACGTTCCCGCCGGAAAGCAGGCTGCGAAAGCGTCCAGAGAGTCGAGTTCCGGGCGCAGTTTACCCGCCAACGCCGATACCAGGTGCATGACGTGGGAGTAGCGTTCCACATACATAAGATCGCGTACCTTCACCGAGCCATATTCGCTCACGCGGCCCAGATCATTGCGGCCCAAATCCACCAGCATCACATGTTCGGCTCGCTCTTTCTCGTCGCCAAGCATCTGCTGTTCGAGCCGTTGGTCATCCGCGGCGTCGCGGCCGCGGGGATGAGTTCCTGCGATTGGGCGATACTCCAACTTGCGGCCCGTCACTCGCACCAGCATTTCGGGCGACGATCCAAGAACATGAGTGTCGCCGCTGCGGAGGAAATACATATAAGGAGAAGGATTCACCGTCCGCAAAGCCCGATAGATATCGAAAGGCGATATGCCAGGAGTAAATTCGAGGCGTTGCGATAGAACGACCTGGAATGCGTCTCCTGCACGAATATAATCTTTTGCGCGCTCGACAGATTTCATAAAGCGCCGGCGGCTGGTTCCGGCGTGAACTTTCAATCTACCGCTTGTTCGCATCGAATTTCGCCGCCTTGGGGAGCGCAACCCTGCCGCCAGTTTTTTCTCCAGCCTTGAAATGTCCCTCAGGGCACGGTCATAAGCCTTTCGTGGACTCTCCCGGCGAACATCCGCGCTGGCGATAATGTGGATCTGATGACGCAGGTGATCAAACGCGAGAACGCGGTCAAAAAACATCAGAGAGCAATCGGGAAGCTCCAGATCGTCTTTGGCGTGATCGCCGATATTCTCGAGTTGACGCACCGTGTCGTAGGAAAAATAGCCGACAGCTCCCGCCGCGAAGGGTGGCAATCCGGGCACTTGGGCGGGGCAGTGTTTACGGAAGATTTCCTTAACTGTCTGAATAATGCTCTCTGTGCGCCGCTCGCGGCGGGAACCCCGCTGGATAATGATCTTCGCTCCTCGAGATTCCACCTTCATATAAGGTGAGGTGCCCAGGAACGTATATCGCCCAATCTGCTCTCCGCGCTCTACCGATTCCAGCAAAAAAGCGTCAGGTTCATTGCTGGCTACCGCCAGA
>JBOGLB010000474.1:0-11337 GCA_050745965.1 Terriglobales bacterium
GTGTATATGAGATCAATCGCAACTTTCGCAACGAAGGCATCTCCACGCGGCACAATCCCGAGTTCACGATGCTCGAGTTTTATCAAGCCTACACGGACTTCCGCGGGGTGATGGACCTGACGCAGAAACTGATCGAGCAGGCGGCGATTGATGTGACCGGGGGAACCAAGACAAAGGGGGGTGAAGATGAAATTGACTGGAGCAGCGCGAACTGGCGCCGCATGACGATGCGCGAGGCCATTATTCATTACTGGCCTGAGAGCGCCGGAGCGAGGCCCGAAATGGAGGATTTCGCCTCGAAAGAACGATTCAAAAAAATTGTGGGAGCTTTTAACGCGGGTCACGCCCACATTCCGTTCGATCCCAACGAACCCGTAGGCAAGACTATTGCCAATCTATTCGAAGCGGTCGTTGAGGAACACTTGACGCAACCAACGATCATTTATGAATTCCCGGCCGTGATTTCGCCGCTTTCCAAGAACAAACCCGACGAACCAGACTGGGTGGAACGTTTTGAAATCTTCGCCGGCAAAATGGAGATTTCAAATGGATTCAGCGAATTGAACGATCCCGAAGAACAACGCCGCCGCTTCGAGCAACAACTATCGGAACGCGAACGTGGCGATCAGGAAGCGCATCAAATGGACGAAGACTACATTCGCGCCCTCTCTTACGGCATGCCGCCGACTGGAGGCGTTGGGGTCGGAATTGATCGCCTGGCAATGCTTTTGACCGACTCGCATACCATTCGCGACGTAATTTTCTTCCCGCTTATGCGGCCCGAGAAGCTCCAAAAAGAATCGGATTCCGAAGAGCCGATTCGCGATGACCGCTGATTACCAATCCGTTACCAGCGTGTGTTGACTTGTAACCGTGGGGAGGTTACTTTCGATTCTCGGGGAAAATCCTTCCCCAAAGGCAACCTGTGGCGAAGCGACCCATCATTACTTTAACAACCGACTTTGGACTCAACGATCACTTCGTAGGCGCGGTAAAGGGTGTCATTTTGGGGATCAGTCCCGATGTCGAAATCGTTGATATATGTCATTCTGTGCAGCCGTTCGACATTCTCGATGGCGCATTGACCATCGCGCAGGCGTACACCTATTTCCCGGCGGGTACCGTGCATCTCGTGGTCGTGGATCCCGGCGTGGGTACGGATCGCCGCCCCATTGTGGCGAGCACGGAGCGTCACCACTTTGTCGCCCCGGACAATGGAGTCCTCTCTTTAATTTACGCGCGCGAAGAGCGTTTGCACGTGCACCACGTCACCGCCGAACACTATTTTCTCGAAAACGTAAGCAATACTTTTCACGCGCGAGACGTCTTTTCGCCGGTTGCCGCCTATCTCGCAAAGCGCGTGGAAGCCAGTAAATTTGGCCCGCAGATTTCTGACTTCGTCCGCTTCAACACTCCAAAACCAAAACCGGTGAACGGTAACACGCTGCGCGGGGTCGTTCTCAAGGTAGATCGCTTTGGAAATCTTGTGACCAATATTACGGCGGAGGACGCTCCCATGCTATTCGAACCTCAACCGCCGCTATTCAAAATAATTATCGGAAAACGGGAGATCACCGAACTGAGGTCTGCCTACGCCGATGGACTTCCGGGAGAGATCTTCGCTATCCCTGGAAGCATGGGATATTTGGAAATCGCTGCTAATCGTGGTTCAGCGTCCCAAGTCATCGGTTCCGGCAAAGGCACGGAAGTGAATGTTGTTTTGGAAGGCGCGGCGGCTACCAGTAGCGGCAGCTGACCAGTCAGCATCCTGCCCGTTTCCGGTAGCCAGAGAGATCAAGTCTTTACCTTCGGATTAGCATAGCGTTCCATCTCAGCCGTCCACTTGAGAAAGCGCCAAAGATGGGTGCGCTCCCGCCATGTGAATTCCCAAAATTCCATAAACCCGATCTGCTGCATTTTTACGCCGCAATAAGTTTCGATTCTCCACAGCAGATAAGGACTACGCCACGGTGCCAGGCGATGGCCTCGAGAACTGTTCCATAAGAATCGCAATATGTAAATCATCCATCTCAGCATAGCATCGCAACACTAGGCCAGCGCCACCGCCAAAATCGTCATCCCCAGCGCAGCGAGGGATCTGCATTTGGTCTGCTTCAGCATGCTAGAATCGCGACTCCACCAAGCTCTGAAAAGCCGCGCATGGATTCAAACGCCCGCCAAACAGCCGAAGACCATTATTACGCTGCGTTGGATTTCGTCGCAGATGGCGATCATGCGGCAGCCGTGGCGGAATATCAGAAATCGCTTGCCGCCGATCCGACTTTTACCGAAGCAATGCACGGAATGTCACGCGCCTTGCAAGATTTGGGTCGCGTTGATGAAGCCATCGCGATCGCGAAGAGAATTACTGAACTTGATCCCGATGACGTTCTTGCGCATACCAGCCTCTCAGTCCTTTATCAGAAAAAAGGAATGATTACCGAGGCCGAAGAGGAAGGAAACAAAGCGCGTGTACTGGGGTGGAAGCAGCAACTGAAGCAACCCGGACGATAGCGTGGATTCCAATCCGATGTGCTGTTTTTTGCCTTCCTGTCTGTCATCTGCGAAACTTCTCGAGAAGTAACTTCTGGTTCCAGGTAACCATGGGTCGCATCCACGTCTTATCCGAAGCTGTAGCCAACAAAATCGCCGCAGGCGAAGTTGTGGAACGACCCGCATCCGTAGTGAAGGAGTTGCTTGAAAATTCAATTGACGCTGGGGCTACGCGAATAAAGATCCAAATTGAAGGCGGAGGCAAGAAGCTGATCCAAATCGCCGACAATGGCTGTGGCATGGTGCGCGACGATGCCCTACTGGCTTTCGAACGGCATGCGACATCAAAGATGAAAAATGCGGAGGATCTGTTGAGCATCACGACGCTGGGCTTTCGCGGAGAGGCGTTGCCTTCCATCGCTTCAGTGTCCCGCTTGCGGCTCGAAACTCGTGCCGGTGAAGAGCCGTCAGGAACGGTAATCGAAATCAACGGCGGCAAGATTTTCAAAGTCGAGGAGGCGGGCTTGCCTTCCGGAACTTCGATCACGATCAACGACTTGTTCTTCAATACTCCGGCCCGTAAGAAATTTTTAAAAGCCGAGTCCACCGAGCTTTCGCACATTGCTTCCCTGGTCACTCACTATGCTCTGGCGCATCCAGACAAGCATTTTGAATTGCACTCGGCGACCAATTCCATGCTCGTCGCACCGCCCGTTGCCGGATATACCGAGCGCGTCTATCAGGTGTTCGGCAAAGAAGTTCTGGACCAATTGTTGCCTTTGACCGCCGCCCAACCGCTCGCGCATATCGGATTGCCGCAGCCGCCTCCGTGGCGACGAAATGAGACCGATGAAGCTCCCAGAGATCCGGGCGAATTGAGGTTGCATGGTTTTGTCTCAAAACCTGAAATCCAAAAGCTCAATCGCAATTCCATCTACATTTTCGTGAATGGACGCCTCATTCACGATCGCCTCATCCATCACGCCATCACCGAGGCTTACCGCAACATTCTGCCGCCGACGGTTTTCCCGGTCGTATTGCTGTTTCTCGAATTGCCTGCGGAAGAAGTTGACGTAAACGTGCATCCGTCGAAAACGGAAGTTCGCTTTCGCCAGACCACGGTAACCCATGATTTTGTGAGGGACTCGGTCCGCGCGGCACTGATGAAGGGCCGTCCGGTTCCTCAATTCACGACCGAGATTTCGGCGCGTCCTACTGCGACTCCATCTTTAACCTCGGGAATCGGTTCTGCCATGCTGTCGGGACAAACCGGAAACAGTTCTCTTGTCTCGCATAATTTCGTTCTGCAAACTCCAGCCGTTCTTCCGTTAACCGAGCGATTTCATTTCGACGGTGGTATCGGCGTGGAAGGAAACGCCGCCGTCTCTCTCGCCCGTGAACCAATGCTGGTTGCCACGGGGGGGTGCGCCGAGCCCATTGTTGACGAGGCAGAGCCGGCAAGTGAACTGGCGCCGTCGCTCGCCACCTTGAAGCCGCTGGGCCAGATTCGAGAATCATTTATTCTCGCGGTCAATCACGAAGGGCTTTGGATCATTGACCAGCACGTGGCTCACGAACGAGTGCTGTTCGAGAGAATACTCAATCAGCGCGCCTCCAAGAAAGTAGAGAGCCAACACCTCCTGATGCCACTGCTGCTGGAACTCTCTCCGGCGCAACAAGCGGTGTTCAGCGACATTTCGGACGAACTCGCGAAAAATGGTTTTGAAGCCGAACCATTCGGAGCCCGAAGCATTGCAATAAAGGTTGCGCCCGCAGGAATTGACCCGGCGCAGGTCGAGCATATGTTGCATGAATTGCTCGATCAGTTGTTGCGGGAGGATCAGGCCATCAACATAGAAAAAGTTCGCACCCGAATCGCCGCCTCGATCGCCTGCCATGCCGCGATTAAAGTCAACATGCCGCTGGAGCAGCATAAAATGGAATGGCTGCTCGTGGAATTGGCAAAGACGGAATGCCCGATGTCGTGTCCCCACGGGCGGCCCGTCGTTCTGCGATACTCGATGAAAGACATTCAGAAGGCGTTTAAGAGAATTTAAGGAAAGCCGCTGTTAGCTTCTGGCTAGTAGCTCCTGGCTGAAACCCGGAGTTCAATGGGCCTGAGCTAGAAGCTAGCGGCAAGCAGCAGCTTCACCAATGACTGAACAAGAACTCCAGCAGCTTCGTCGCGAGAAATGGCATCTGGACGGGCATCCTATTCGCACCCTCGAAGATGCGCGTTCGTTTATCGAGCGGGTTGGTTTCTGCACCTTGTATCCGCACACTCCAGCTATTCTGGCTCCTACTTTCATCGGCGCGTGGGTTGGCTCCGATGAAAAGCTTCCAACATGGCAACACGCTTTTGCCGATCCGCGGGCTCAGCAGGCCACCGATTTAATGGTGCGACTGTTGCGCGAACGCGATGCGTACGAAGCCAACCGGTTCGACGACAACAATGCGTTTTTGGTCGCGGCATCAATTTTCCACTACTTTTATGCGCTGATCGGAGAACGCAATCCCAAGCATGTTCCCAAGGCGGGACATCACTCCGAATACTCGCAGCTTGCCTGCGATGCTTTTGAACTCATACGTCGCGCTGGCCCGATCTCGAAGCAAAAAATGCAAGAGATGATAGGCGGAAGCGTATCCATTGCCGCTCTCGACCGAGCGCTAGGCGAACTGGGCGCCAAGCTGCGAATCAGTCGTGTTGACTATAATCCCCGCGAAGGGTCGTCCTGGGATGTGCTCTATCGCTGGTCTCCCGATGCCGTGCGCGAAGGCATGAATCTTTCGGTCGGAGAAGCGCTCTCGGCATTGCTCTCCAAGTATCTGGATTGTGTCATCGCCGCCGATCAGCAGGAACTGGATAACTTCTTTGGAAATTTCGTTCCGCGCTCGAAAGTGAAGGAATCCGTCAACGTCCTCTTGAACGCCCGCGAATTGGAATATATCCGCGTCGGAAATCGGTCGCTGGTTCAGGTCACAACGGCTCAAGTCACATTGCCGCGTATCGTGCCCGCGTAACGATAAGTTCCTCCCGTTTCGGCGTCCCTCCACGTATAATTTCGCAAATCTTTATGCCTGATAGCTTACAAGACGTCGTCAGCATTCGCGGTTTGACGAAGCGCTATGCTGGGAAAATTCCGGTGGAGGCAGTCCGCAACATAGACCTGACGGTACGCAAAGGGGAATTGTTCGGCTTGCTTGGCCCGAACGGTGCCGGCAAAAGCACCACGATTAGCGTTTGCACTACGCGCACTCTCCCTACATCGGGAACGGTTCAGATCGCAGGCCTCGATGTCGTCGCAACTCCCTCCCAAGCCCGCAAGCACATGGGAGTGGTGCCTCAATACAACACGCTCGATCGTCAATGCACGGTCTGGGAGAATCTTTATTTCCATTGCCGCTACTTTGGATACTCCTCGACTGCGGCTTCGAAGCGGGCGAATGAATTGCTGGAAATGTTTCGGCTCACCGAGCGGTCGAAATCGTTCGTCCGCGAACTTTCCGGCGGTCTTGCCCAGCGCGTCCAAATAGCGCGAGCCATCGCACATCAACCCGAGATTCTTTTCCTAGACGAGCCGAGCGCAGGCCTCGATCCTCAAAGCCGCCTGGCCCTGTGGGACAGCATTCGCAGTCTTCTTGCCGGGGGCATCACGATCATTTTAACGACGCATTACATGGAAGAGGCTGATGAACTTTGCAACCGCGTGGCGATTATTGATCATGGCAAGATTTTAGTTTGTGACACGCCGACGAATCTGAAGAGTAGCGTTGGCGCGCAAAAAGTAATCAACCTTCACCTTCAGAGCGAAAGCGATTCTGCTTTTCAGCAAAGCCTCATCGAGCTTTCAGGTGTGAAGAACGTAGAAGCGTCCAAAGAAGGCGTTCGTATATTTGTGGATAATCTTGATGGCTTGCTGCCCAAGATCATCGAGGTAACAGGGCCGCGCTTGAAAGATATTTCCATCAGCGAAACCACGCTGGAAACCGTTTTCATCAAGCTTACCGGGAGGGATCTACGTGAGTGATTCAATCCTTTACGCTCGGGCTTTCTGGGGTCTGATGATTCGCGATATTTCGGTTCTCCGCCGGGAATTCGTTGCATTCATGGTACGAACTGTGATGAACCCTCTCATGTTCGTCTTTGTGTTCACTTATCTCTTCCCCAAGATGGGAGAGGATTTTCAGAACGCGCGCGGAATAAGTTTCGGGACCTTGATCTTGCCGGGACTTATTGCCGTCGCAATCTTTGTTCAGGGAATCATGGGCGTCGCGTTGCCGCTCTCGTTCGAAATCGGATCAACTCGTGAAATCGAAGATCGCGTCATGTCGCCGCTGCCGGTCAGTTTGGTGGCTATCGAAAAAATCGTTTTCAGCTCTCTTCAAAGCGTGGTTGCGGCTTTGGTTGTTTTCCCCATGATTTATTTCATTCCGGCAACACCCGTTCACGTGCACGTGAACAGCTGGGCCATATTGATCGGGAATGTATTGCTCGCAAGCTTGGCCTCCGGCGCGGTAGGCCTCACCATTGGCACGATAGTGAAACCACAGCATATCGCGCTGATGTTTGGGGTAGTCGTAGTTCCCATTACGTTTTTCGGATGCGTTTACTATCCGTGGGCGGCGCTTCACAGCATTCGCTGGCTACAGATCGCGGTATTGATCAATCCCCTCGTCTATATGAGCGAGGGATTGCGTATCGCGCTCACCCCCGAAGCTCCGCATATGCCAGCATGGGCAACCTTGGCCGCATTGCTCCTTTGTGTCGGGTTGCTCGGATACACGGGCATTCGCGGATTTTTGAATCGTGTTCTGAGTTAAGTCCGAGGGTTTCCCTTCGTGCCCCTTTGTGCCCTTAGTGGTTTCAAACCGCGCATGGAAAGGAAGCTCTCATTCCGTTAGCATGGGTGCGCTTAACCTTTTCTCAGTGGCTTCGTCCAAAGGTAAATATGACTCTAACTGACACGTTCAGGCGCTGTTCGATCTTCTTCACTCTTTGTCTGGGCTCTCTCGCCGCTGCGCAGAGCTCCGCTACAAAAGTCGCTCAAGAGCCCGCCTTTCCTTATTCGCCCGGTCTCGATGTCGCGTCGATGGATAAGTCCGCCGATCCCTGCGTTGACTTTTATCAATACTCCTGTGGCGGATGGAAAAAGAACAATCCCATTCCGCCCGACCAGACGTCGTGGAGCGTCTACGCCAAGCTCTATCAGGACAATCTGAATTTCTTGCGTGGCGTCCTCGAGGAGGCCGCTGCAAACCACACGTCCCAGGATGCTGTTACCCAAAAGATTGGGGCCTTCTATGGCGCCTGCATGGACGAGGCAGCGGTCGAAAAACAAGGACTTGCGCCGCTCCAGCCTGACCTGGATGCTATTGCCCAATTAAAGTCGCGGGAGACCCTGGCGTCTCTCATTGCTCGCTTGCAAATGGTCTATGGCGACATCCTTTTTAACCAGGGATCAACCCAGGATCCCGACGACTCCGAACAGCAGATCGCCGAGATCGCCCAAGGCGGATTGGGCCTTCCCGACCGCGATTACTACATCAAGGACGACCCAAAATCAAAAGAGATTCGCGAGCGATACCTTCTGCATGTGCAAAAGATTTTCGAAATGCTCCGCGATCCCTCCGAGGTTGCCAGGAAGAATGCCGACACAGTAATGCGCATGGAAACCGCGCTGGCCAATGCCTCTCTCACTCGCGTCGAACGTCGCGACCCCTACAAACAGAAACACAAAATGACAGTCGCCGATCTAGCGAAGTTAGCGCCCAATTTCGAGTGGACGGCTTATTACAAGGCCTTGCAATATCCACAGTTCACAATTCTGAATGTCACCGCTCCCGAGTTTTTCAAAAGAGTAAACGCGGAAATCACCACCGAACCGCTCGATAACTGGAAAGTATATTTGCGCTTTCACGTCGTCAATTCGTCTTCTCCTTACCTGTCCTCACAGTTTGTCACGGAAAATTTCGATTTCTATCGTCAGTATCTGCGGGGCGCGAAGGAAATGCAGCCGCGCTGGAAGCGTTGCGTGCAATACACGGACCGCGACCTGGGAGAAGCCTTGGGCCAGGTCTACGTCCGCAAGGTTTTTTCGCCGGAGTTGAAAGCCAGCACGCTCGACATGGTGCAGCGCATCGAAGCCGCGATGGAACAACGCATTCAGCAACTCGATTGGATGAGTCCGGAAACCAAGCAGCAGGCGCTTGCAAAACTTCATGCGATTCGTAACAAGATTGGTTACCCGGATAAATGGCGCGACTACAGCTCAGTGACTGTCACTCGAAATGATTTTGCCGGTGACGTCTTTCGCGCGACCGAATTCGAAACGCGCCGCGACATCAAAAAAGTGGGTCAACCGGTTGACCATGGTGAATGGGACATGACTCCTCCCACCGTCAACGCTTATTACAACGATCAGATGAATGACATCAACTTTCCCGCCGGAGTACTTCAGCCTCCGCTCTACGACGCGAAAATGGACGATGCCCCCAACTATGGCAACACCGGAGGAACTATCGGCCACGAATTGACTCACGGCTTCGACGATGAAGGCAGCAAGTTCGACGCGAAGGGAAACCTCAAAGACTGGTGGACCAAAGACGACGAGGCAAAATTCGAGGCGCGCACCCAATGTGTAGAAAATCAGTATGCGAAATACATAGCCGTAGATGACATTCACGTCAACAGCAAGCTCACCCTGGGCGAAGACGTGGCGGATCTGGGCGGAGAAATCCTTGCGTACATTGCCTGGAAAGACGCCACCAAAAACAAGAACCTTCAGCCAATCGAAGGACTCACGCCCGATCAGCGATTTTTCGTCGGCTTCGCCCAATGGGCTTGCGAGAATGATCGTCCACAAGACTTGAGGGTTCGCGCCGCGACCGATCCTCATTCTCCGCCGAAATATCGCGTGGATGGCGTGGTAGTCAATATGCAGGAATTTCAACGAGCTTTTTCGTGCAAGGCAGGAGACCCCATGGTAAAGCCGTCTGACCAGGTTTGCCGCGTTTGGTAAGGACATGTTGCATCCAGCCGGGCTCTGCGCATCCATGTAAAATCGTTCTCGATTGACGACCGATTCCCAGTCTCGCAAACTGATCATCGCTGTGGATGGCCCCGCGGGAGCCGGCAAGAGTACCATCGCGGCCCGTCTGGCGCGAAAGCTAGGCTACATAAATCTGGAAAGCGGCGCCATGTATCGCGCCTTGGCCCTCAAGGCGATTGAGTGGGACATCTCCTTCGATGACGAGCTCGCACTGTATAAACTAGCGGAGGGTTCAAGTATTCAGCTTCAGCCGAACCTGGGAGGCAACCGCGTGCTGCTCGACAAAAAAGACGTCACTCAACGGGTGCGGGAACGCGACGTGACGGAGGGAGCTTCGCGAGTGTCAATCCATCCCAAAGTGCGGGAATGGATGGTTTCGCACCAACGCGAACTCGGCAAAGCCGGTGGCGTCGTGATGGAAGGACGCGACATCGGCACCAAAGTATTTCCGGATGCCGATGTCAAAATTTTTCTCGATGCCGATCCGGTCGTCCGCGAGCAGCGGCGGATGCAACAGCAAAAGCTCAATGGAGAATTAGCAGGGGCGAGCGCAGCCGAATTGAGAGACCGCGACCATCGGGATCGGACCAGAGCGACTTCCCCTCTAGTGCCGGCTACGGATGCACTGGTTCTTGACTCAACCAGCATGTCGGAAGACGAAGTACTCCGAAAAGTCGAAGATCTGGTGCAACAGAAGCTGGGAGGATAAGGCCTCTGTGTCTGACTCGCAACGATATAGTCCAAACGTCGCGCCGCGACAAGTATGGAAGGCGGATTGTTACGCGGAGAACGCTCACTTTGTTCCCGCTCTTGGACAACCGGTGCTGGATCTGCTGAAGGTTCGTCCTGGCGAGAGAGTTCTCGACCTGGGATGTGGAGACGGCGTTCTTACCGAGAAGATCGTGGCGTCAGGCGCGCAAGTTGTTGGAGTAGATGCCTCGCAAGGCATGGTAGAAGCGGCAAAAAGCCGCGGCTTGGACGCACGTTTAGTTAACGCATATCATCTCGACTTCGATCGTGAATTTGACGCCGTGTTCAGCAATGCCGCATTGCACTGGATGAAAGACGATCCCGACGCGGTGATTTCGGGAGTAAGTCGCTCGCTGAAACCAAACGGACGTTTCGTCGCCGAAATGGGTGGACACGGCAACGTCGCCGCTATCACGGTGGCATTGCTTTCAGTATTAGGACGCCACAACATTGTCAACCCAGCCTCGCTGATTCCCTGGTACTACCCGACCGTGGCCGGGTACCGTTCTAGGCTCAAAGCAGCCGGCTTTGTGGTCCACTATATCGAACTGATTCCGCGTCCTACTCCTCTTCCCACGGGCATGGCTGCCTGGATTGAAACCTTCGCCATGTCATTGATCCAGAACCTGCCGGAGCCCGAACAGAAAGCTGCAGTGGCTGAAGTTGTGGAGAGCCTGCGTTCGGTGCTCTGTGACGAAAAAGACCAGTGGACAGCTGACTACGTTCGATTGCGGTTCGCAGCAGAGCTAAAACAATAGCTCATCAAGATGAGCCACGCTTTCTCCCTTAAGAATCCGCGAGTGCGCGCCGCGCTTTGGAAAAGTCGCCGGTTCGACTTGTCCAGCTGCTCGCCAGCGTTGCCGCACCCCATATCAGAGCAAACGGAAAGAACCACCCGCTCCCGGGAACGGCGTACCGCCAGGCAATAAATGCGCTGAGTGCCGGCACTGCGGCCGATGACGATACGCCGGCGGACCACATCACGGCTCTCGCAGTGGGACTCGCGTTTTGCATTGAAAGCTTTTCAGTCTGCACGCCGAAGAAA
>JBOGLB010000475.1:0-2351 GCA_050745965.1 Terriglobales bacterium
TTCTGACTCAAAATCTTTACTCGAAGTTTCAATTAGACTTATCGTCTTTGGAGGGTGTCATGCTTCGAATGTTGCTGCATTGGGTAATAAGCGCGCTAGCCGTTTGGGTCACCTCACGCGTTGTGCCGGGCTTTTATGTGGACGGCGCGTCGGCCGCATTAATTGCGGCTGTGGTGATAGGCCTGGTCAATGCCACCCTCGGCATTTTCTTTAAAGTGATCACGCTGCCGCTGACCATCCTCACGCTGGGAGTGTTTTGGTTTGTGGTCAACGCCGTCATGCTTGAGTTGGCGTCCATCTTCGTTCCTGGATTCCATATCCGCAGCTTTGCGGCCGCATTTTTGGGAGGCATCGTGCTCAGCCTGGTTAACATGATTCTGAAATGGCTGGTGATGCCCGCGAGAGCCGAGCGGTAAGCAGTGCGGCAGCAGAAATTTCCCAACAATACGCTCGTTAAAAACTGGTTACTTTTAACCCTGAGCTCATTCTTTTTTCTTGACCTCGCGGCTGAAGCCCGTGCAGACTCGTGGGAACGGATTCCCCCGTCCGATCAGCAACTTTCCTGGAGTCGTTGAATGAACCATCTGGGTATTCCTCTGCTCACGCAGATTTCACTAGCCATTGGGCTGGCCGGACTTTTGTGGCCACAGAAGCTGATGCCGATTTTTGATATTCTGATGTTCCCATGGCCTTCGACCTACCGAATGTTGCGTGCAAATAGCATTGGCGCCATTGCGCTGTCCATTTTGTTGCTTGTCGGAATGATGACGAAAGCTTATTAATGAATCGAATCTTCCCGCGGGCTGGAACACGCCAAAAGGGCCGCCATCGCCTGAATCAAATCACCGCACCCGCACCCTCGTCATTTCCAGGAATGTGATTTACTAACTGCGGTCCCATGCCGGAAAAATTTCCCATTTTCATTTCTGTCGGATCCGACGCTACAGGCAAGCGTCTTGACCAGTTCCTCGCCGCCAATATTCAAGAAACCAGCCGTGCGCGCATGCAGCAACTCATCTCCGAGCAAAAGGTTCTGGTGAATGATGTGCCAGCCAAGGCTTCTCTGCGCCTTCGCGGCAACGAGAGCATAACGATACTGGGAGCCGTACAGCTTCCTCCGCTGCGCGCAATCGCTGAGGGAATTCAGCTCGACGTTATTTTCGAAGACGATGAGTTGGCGGTGATCAATAAGCCGGCGGGAATGATGGTGCATGCCGGTGCAGGAGCGACCGAAGCGGAACGAAATCGGGGAACGCTGGTGAACGCGTTGTTACATCGTTTCAGAAAACTTTCAAATGTGGGCGGAGATCTGCGTCCGGGAATCGTGCATCGTCTCGATAAAGCAACGAGCGGATTAATCGTGGTTGCGAAGAGTGACGAGGCGCACAGGCGAATATCGGCGCAATTTGCACGGCGGGAGGTCAAGAAAAAGTACATTGCGCTCGTCCATGGATGGTTGAAGCAGGACAAAGGAACTATAAAGAGCGCCATCAGCCGTGACCGTGTACATCGCACCAAGATGACCGCGCGGCAAGAGAGTGGGCGAGAGGCTATTACTCATTACGTCGTCCAGAAGCGCATGGATTCGGCTCTTGGCAAGTTCACTTTGCTGGAACTGAAAATTGACACCGGAAGGACTCATCAAATCCGCGTGCATTTGTCCTCTATAGGTCATCCTGTGGTGGGCGATGCTCTGTACGGAGCGCCGAGAGTTCTGCGTGGAAAGAATCGAAGCAGGGATACTCTTTCGAGAAATTTTCTTCACGCGGCAACCCTGCAATTCCGACATCCGCGAACAGGGGAAGAATTGTCATTCTCAGCCTACCTGCCAGCGGAGTTGCAAGAGTTTCTCGATCACCTTGACGATTGAGAGCAGGGTTAAGTCAGTTTCGCGTGAAATATCGCCAGGAAGGGCGCTGGAAGATGAGAGTATTCAAGCAATCCGGCAAGGCAGCTGTGATTGTATTTACGGTGCTGTTCGTAATGGTGCTGAAGGCCAATGCCGGTCCTCCGTTTCAAACGGACGATCCGGAGCCGGTGGACTTCCGGCACTATGAGTTTTATGCGTTTGGAGACGCCAGCGGCACAGGGGTTGAGATGGACACGGCAGGACCTGCGATCGAAGTCAATTGGGGTGTTCTGCCGAATACACAATTCCATATCGTAATTCCGGCGGTAGCCATCATGCCTTCCAACAACCTGAACTATCTGCCTTCCGGCGCCGGACCCGAAGCGTTTGGACTTGGCGACATTGAAATTGGAGTGAAATACAGATTCGTTAAGGAAACGAAATACCGGCCAATGATCGGCACCTTCCCCATGATCGAAGCGCCGACCGGAAACTACAATAC
>JBOGLB010000476.1:0-2790 GCA_050745965.1 Terriglobales bacterium
CCACAACGCCGGAGGGCATTTCGACCGACATACCCAGTGCCTCCAGAAGGGACCAGAAGTCGCCGCCCGGCACCCCCTTATACAAACAGGTCACCAGGCCCATCGCGGGATCGAGCAAAGGAGGCACTACATTTCGCAAGAAATCGCATCCAACCCTTACGTCACTGTCGCTGATCACAAAAAAATCATTCGATGACGCCGGAATCATTTTGCTCAGCGAAAAAACCTTGGCATTGGGCCAGGTTGGCGGTCCTGATATCACGATGCGGGTGGGGATGTTTGGATGTCGTCGAGCAACTCTCTCCGCGACTTGAAGCGCAGGGTTTTCGGCACCCCGTGCGCCGATAATGACCTCGAATACGGGATAGTCCTGCCGAAAAAAACTATCGAGATTCTCTTCGAGGCGAGCTTCCATTCCATGAACAGGCTTGAAAATCGTGACGGGTGGCAAAGCAGATTGGAGACTCAGCGTTCGCTTGCGGGTTAACTTCGCTTCGCGATGAAAACGAAATGCCCCAACCAGAACCATTAGTAAGTAAATAGTCGAGCTTGCGCTTCCGAGAATCGCGATGTACAGCAGCCCTCGGCAAAGCAACCCTTCCGCACTCACGGCTCTAACTCGACGTTCGTGAAAATGAACTTGCCGCCGCTGCGAGCCAGCAAATATCGCCGCGCGCCATCAAGTTCTTTGGGATTTTCCCGATCACTCCACAAAAATACGGTACGCGCTCCACCCCACTGCGCCGCGAATGAAGCCTCAGTCTCAAAGACATGGGGCGCATCCGGAAATTTCGATCCATACCAGAGATTCCCACTTGGCTCGCCCAGCATTAGAACCGGAATGCCGGTATAGAAATTCAATGTAGATGCCTGGTCATAGCGGCCGTCTATCACAATCAAGTCACCTGAGTGATAATGTTGCTGCACCGCTCTGGCAAGACGGCTCGACGACAGAATAGGAGAAAACGTAGCAAACGCCGAGTGAACGCAGCTCAACAAGCCCACCATCATAAGCGCGAGGATCACGTTTCCATACACAGGGCGTCTTCGCGTCCTGAAGAACCAGTTGAGGCCTGCTCCCAGCAACAGCGAAATCATTGCTCCGATGAGCGGAGCGCGAAATGCGCCGAGCGCCTGCGGAGTCAAATCAAGAAAGTGTCCGAGGGACAAATCGTATTCTTGAGGATTTCTTTTCAGCAGATCGGCAAGATCGATCCCGGAGGTGGCCGCTCGAGACGATAGTAGAATCGCAATACCGCCGATTGCGAACACTACCGCAATCGCGAACAGCACCGAAGATGAAATCCGCCCCATTCGTAGGTCTCGGGGAGATGCATCGGTACCAGATTCCTTCGCAAGCCACCCGCCGATCAGCAGGGCGAGCCCCGGAAGCGCCGGAAGTGTGTAGTACTCCTGGCGAGTTGAAAAGCTAAAAAACCCGACAATTATCAGCGCCCACAGTACGAACAAGAGATTAGCTTCTTTCGGCACAGAAAGATTAGTTCGTAATTCCCGCCATCGCGGAATTGCTTTTAGCGCCTGCGGAAGAAAGATTGCCCACGGTACGAGCCAAACAATCATCAAGGCCCAAAAGATAAAGAGCGGAACCGTGTCATACCCCGGAGGGATGCGCTTGTTGAGATATCTCAGAAATTGTTCGTTAATGAAATAGAACCACAAGAACCCTTTGACCGCACCCTGAGCGGGATTACGCAAGGCTGCCAGAATATGCCAAGGCGCGGCTATTAGCAGGAAAACTACTGAACTGGAAATCAAACGCAGTTTAAGCAAATGCCGAATATTATTCGTGAGGATGAGGAAAATGCCGATTGTGGCGAATGGGAAAACCAGTCCAATCAAACTCTTGGTAAGCACGCTCAACGCGCAGGTTGCTGCGAAACCCCAGCAGGTCAATCGTGACGGGCGATCTTCATGCAAGGACCGAAAGAAAAAATAAAACCCTAAAGTCAACCAAAGACCCACAATCAAGTCGGGAATCTGGAAGCGTGTATAAATATACGGCCCGACTGCGGTTCCCATTACCACTCCGGAATACAGCCCTCCGATCTCGCCGTAAGCTCGTTTACCCAGTGCGTAAGTGGCGAGCATGAGTGCAAGCGCCGCCAGCATCAGCGGTAAGCGAGTGCTCCAGTCGCTCACGCCAAAAACGGTGTAAGTGGCCGCCACGCCCCAATACATGAGTGGAGCTTTTTCGAGGTAGCGGATTCCGTCCGTATAGAGCGTGACCCAATCATGGCGCAGAACCATTTCCCGCGCAGCTTCGGCGTGGATCGTGTCCACGTCATCAAGTAGAGGAGGCGTAAACATCCCAGCCACGTAGATTGCGATCCAAAGAAGGAAAATTAAAAGGACGGAAAGGGCCGACCTGCGCGCGCTGGAAAGGGATTTTATAGAAGTCTGGATCCGGAATGTGGACGTGGGTGCCTGACTCATGCAGTATTCCGGACTGATTATACGGGATACTCTGATCAGTAAAACCTAGTTGCTCGAGCTTGTGGCAGCCTTGGCGGAAGAATTCACTTCGATTACTTCCCGGATTTTGCGGGCGAGCGCCTTTAGAGAAAAGGGCTTTTGCAAGAAGTTCGTCGAGAGATCAATCGGTCCTTGCCGCAAAACGGTAGCTTCTGCATAACCGGATACGAAAAGAACTTTCAGGTCCGGTCTTAAAGAGCGAAGCTGTTCGGATAACTTTGCGCCTCCCATCCGCGGCATGACTACATCTGTAATCGCAAGATGAATCGGTCCATTGAATTTGGCAGCTATGCGAAG
>JBOGLB010000477.1:0-5495 GCA_050745965.1 Terriglobales bacterium
ACTCGATGCATGTGCGGCCTGAGTTCAGTTAAATCTGTCACGATTCGTGACTAAATCCTTATGGCTCTAGATTTTGCCTATAAGTCCTTATTACCAGAAGATTTGGCGTACGGAATCGCGCGGGAAACGGACATTGCGATAATCTCTAAGCATGAACGAGATCTCCGTCGCCGGGTTCCTCGATAGTTTTCTGTCAAAAGGAACTGATTGCGCCTACGTTCAGCGGCGCGGATATCGCACCGTCCGCTGGAGCTATCGCGAAGTCGGCGCAACCGCATACCAATTTGCCCGGGAACTCGACGGCCGCAAAATTACCAAGGGTGACCGCGTTTTAATTTGGGGACCGAATTCCGCGGAGTGGGTCTCGGTTTTCTTCGGATGCGCACTGCGCGGCGTGGTCGCAGTGCCGATTGACGATGTTTCGACTCCAGAGTTTGTGCAAAAAGTTTTTGCGCAAGTGGATGCCAAGCTGCTGGTTTGTTCCAGGGAACACGCTGACTTGAATACCAGCATCGCTCGCCTGCTTCTGGACGACCTTCCGCAAGCCTTGGCGGCACACTCATCCGGCCGATTTCAGCCCGTGGATCTCTGCGGGAATGACACGGTCGAAATCGTTTTTACGTCGGGCACAACCGCCGAACCAAAAGGCGTGGTGATTACACACGCCAATGTTCTCGCCAATGTCGCTCCGCTAGAAATTGAAATTCGCAAGTATCTGAAATATGAACGCATCGTCCATCCGATTCGCTTTCTGAACCTGCTTCCATTGAGCCACGTCTTCGGACAATTCCTCGGCATCTTCCTTCCGCAACTGATGGGAGCGACTGTCGTCTTTCAAGATTCGTTGAAGCCGTCAGAAATTGTTGACACCATTCGCCGCGAGCGGGTGTCCGTGCTGATCGCAGTTCCCCGCATTCTCCAGTCGTTAAAGGAGAAAATCGAACGCGACGTTGCCGACGCTGGCCATAAAGAAAAATTCCAGCAACGATTTCACAATTCGAAAGATAAGCACTTCCTCCATCGCTGGTGGATCTTCCGTAGTATCCGCAAGCAGTTTGGCTGGAAGTTCTGGGCCTTTATCTGCGGCGGCGCAACTCTCGATACCGAAACAGAAGATTTCTGGCACCGCCTGGGTTATGCCGTAATCCAGGGCTACGGTCTCACCGAGACTACATCTCTCATCAGCCTCAATCATCCCTTCCGCACGAGCAAAGGTTCCATCGGCAAGGTCATGGCAGGCCGCGAAATCAAGCTGGCGCCTGACGGAGAAATTATGGTGCGCGGCGGAGGCGTCGCGGCCAATTATTGGGAAGGGAAACATCTGCGTCCTGCCACAAACAGTGAAGGATGGTACCGCACAGGCGACGTCGGTGAACTCGATGTGGCGGGCAATCTGCATTTTAAGGGCCGGGTCAAAGACACCATTGTTACTCCAGCCGGCATGAAAGTTTATCCCGGCGATCTGGAAGCCGCCCTTCGCCGTCAACCCGAAATTAAGGGCTGCGTGGTGATCGACTTGCCGCTTGCGGGGAACGCCGAACCTTGTGCTGTGCTTATTCTTCGGGACCGCACTTTGGACGCCGTCGCGATTGTCAACCGCGCGAACGAATCGCTTGCGGAATATCAGCGCATGCGACGCTGGTATGTCTGGCCCGATGAAGACTTCCCCCGAACAGCGACGCAGAAGCCGCGCAAGAATGTGATTCGGGACGCGGTCCTGGCTAATAGTGTTGAGAATGTAAAAAATCCTGCGCCAGGCGCGCTTGCAAAAATTATTGAACGCGTTGGCGGACGCACGCCAAAATTATCGCAATCCGCCGACCTGGAAGCAGATCTCAATCTAAGCTCATTGGATCGCGTTGCACTGCTGAGCGCGCTCGAAGACCGGTATCAAGTGGACTTGGACGATGCCGGACTTGCGTCGGTAAAAACAATTGGCGATGTAGAGAGATTGCTGCAAGGGGATCCCTCCCCGCGCGTTCACTATCATTATCCCGGTTGGGTTCAACACTGGCCCGTCACTTGGATCAGACTTCTGGCACAGTATCTTTTGTTGCGGCCGGCAGTATTTATTCTCGCGCGGCCCCGGATCAGCGTCGCGGAAAATTTATCCGACCTGCGCGGCCCCGCCCTTGTCATTTGCAACCACATCACCGATGTTGATTTGGGATTTGTGTTAGCGGCACTCCCCGTCCGGCTTGGAAACCGGCTGGCTATTGCCACGGCCGGGGAAGAACTCGAGGCATTGCGCACCCCTACTCCGGGCCACGGTTTTTTCGCCCGCATGTATGCTCGCATCAAATGGGCCCTCGCGGTTTCTCTGTTGAATTTGTTTCCTTTGCCGCGTCAGGCCGGCTTTCGGGGAAGCTTCGCCTATGCCGGAGAATCCGCCGATCGCGGTTACAGCATATTGGTTTTTCCGGAGGGAGGGCACACCGTGGATGGCAGTCTGCGGCCCTTTCGCGCGGGCGTGGGCTTACTGGCCAGTAATCTTAGAATTCCAATTTTGCCAATGCGGATTCATGGATTGTTTGAGATCAAGCAGTCGGGCAAGAAGTCCGCTTCGCCGGGCCAAATTCGAGTGAATGTCGGCGCCCCCATCGAATTTCGCGAGGAGAATCCGGAACAGATCGCGGAAACATTGCAAACGATAATGGAGCAGCTTTGAGGGGATTTGTCCAAATATCACAGTTTCAACAACTTTCGCACAAGAAAACACCGTCAGCCCCAGTTTTCTCGTGTCGAATATACAGCAACCACTGTATGGACTGAGCGTCCTTTGACTCCTTTATAAACGCTGAAAGAACGATGCCCGCACCGAATCGCCTGCGATTGTGCGTAGTGTCCTAATTTGAAAAATCCTTCGGATAGGGGAAAAACAGCTCATTTCCGTCGGGGTCTTTGATAATCATGGTGTCATAACCCCACCAGCCGTCCATGATCGTCGCGCCCCGGTTCTCGAATTCAGCTCTAAGAGTTCGCAGCACTTCTATATCCAGCGAAATGAACATGCGACCACTCCCGGTCTTTCCGGGCTGCTGGCAGTTGAGGAGGATTTCGCAATCTTCACGATTGACCTGCGCGACGAGGATTTCCCTGTCCTCTTCATAGCGATTTGCCTCGGTAAAACCGAGCTTTTCGGTGTAGAAGGCGATGGACCGCTCTACACTTTCGACAAAGAAAACAGGGCGTGAATACCATATAGCGCCTGCCATGCTCTAAGCCTCCGGCGCGGCGCTCAACGTGCTCCGCACCCATTCCCGAACGGTCTTCTTACTGGCCCCCCTGCTGCTGCATCTAAGATAGTCCTTAAAGCCCAAATTAGGACATTACCCGATTGTGAGCGGTCTTGACGACCAGATCACTCTCTGTATATGTTTCACTTATTAGAGGTGAGGCCTGCGAAAACGCCACAAGTCGAAGTTGGTTGAAAACTCTCTGATTCTTGTTTTGCTCGGGGTATTGGCCGGGGTCGCGGGAGGTTTTGCAATCGGCTTCGTTTCCCAGCGGTCCAGTTCCTCATCTTCGTCCAGCCACTGATGTGACACCGCCGGTACTTGTCCCGCCGGGCAAACTCCGCCTTACTACCGTAATCACGCCCTCGCTTTAAGGCTTATACACTAGTTGCAAGATGGAAGATTCCCGCAAACAGATGGCAATCGCCGCAAGCGCGGGTGCTCTGTTATTACTAATTTTCTTTGGGTATCTGCTCCATCTGAACAATCAAGGCCCCGTGCTCTCTCGTTCGGAAGAGAGCGACCCGCTTTCGGGGGTTCCAAACTCCATTTCTCTCAATCCCCTTCGCAATCGCGCTTCAGAGCACGTGGCTGCGAAATATCTGCGGACCATGCGCGACGGCAACTGCCAATCGCAATTGGCGGATATGGAAAAAGATTATCGAAGGAAGTATGCGAATTTCATCTGCGAGTCGGAGGCGGAGCACCCTCTGACTTCGTGGACGCTCGTGGACTGGGAAGACCAGCCTCCGCTTCGGATATTGCAATATCGCGCCCGGAGATTTAATGACTCGTCGCGGAAGGGTACCTACGAAGAACTGCTTTCCGTGACCATGGACAACAGCGCCGGAGCCTGGGTTGTGACCAAGTATGACGCTATGTATTGAGGATCTTTTAGTGAGCTTCAAACGCTCTCATGCGTCCCTCTTTTTTCCTAAGCAATACAAAGATCACGATCTGCGCCGCCAACGCAGCCGTACTATCGAGGATTACGTCCCTGACTGTCCCCGTGCGGGAAGGTAAAAAAGTCTGATGCCACTCGTCGAGGCTCGCCACCAGAACAGTCATCAGGAACGAAACAGTCCCCCAACGCATAACCCAACGGACCGTCCCGGGGACTGGGAGAGTGGCTCGCCACGCGCGAAACAGCAGGTAACTAAGAGTGAAATATCCAACAAAATGGCCAGTCTTCCGAATGTAGTGATGCCATACTGAAAACCGAACTTGGTCCAATCCCAGCAAAAAATGCAGGACAGGGTAGAGGATACGGCTCGTATGATCGGCCGAAAGATAATCGGAGGATTCTATTGTGATAATGCACAACCAGATAATGGCTGGGATCCACGCCTTCCAAATTTGTCGCGTGGATCCTTTCAAAGGATCGTCTTATTCCGCCGCATAGTTCGGAGCCTCGCGAGTAATCATGACATCGTGCACATGGCTTTCGCGAAGGCCGGCCACGCTGATGCGAACGAAACGCGTCTTTTGCAGCAACTCCGAAATTGTGGAACACCCGCAATATCCCATGCCCGATTTCAGGCCGCCCACCATCTGATGGACAATCATCGAGACTGAACCACGATAGGGAACCCGACCCTCTACGCCTTCGGGCACGAGTTTCGGCATGCGATTGGGCTCTTCGGCTGTGCCGGAGATGGCAGCCGATGCCTCTCCTTCTACGTTCTGAAAATAACGTTCGCTCGACCCCGCAGCCATTGCGCCCAAAGATCCCATGCCCCGGTAGGATTTGAAGGTGCGTCCCTGATAGAGAATCAGTTCGCCGGGGCTTTCGTCGGTCCCGGCAAACATGGAACCGATCATCACTGCGCTTGCGCCCGCGGCCAATGCTTTGGTGATGTCGCCGGAAAATTTGATCCCTCCGTCGGCAATGATCGGGATGCTCGCGTCTTTGGCTGCGCGGAATGCTTCCGCAATGGCCGTAATTTGCGGCACTCCCGCTCCGGTCACAACACGGGTGGTACAGATCGAACCGGGACCTATGCCCACTTTGATGCCGTCGGCTCCGGCTTTCCCTAACTCGCACGCCCCATCGAAGGTGGCAACATTACCGGCGATCAGTTCTACTTCCGGGAGTTTCGCCTTCACCGCTCGAATAGCGTCCAATACGCGGCTCGAGTGCCCATGGGCGCTGTCAATCGCCAGCAAGTCAGCTTTGGCGGCTGCCAATTCCTGGGCTCGTTCGAGGAAGTCCCCGGTTGCGCCTATGGCAGCACCCACCCGCAGGCGCCCGTGCGAATC
>JBOGLB010000478.1:0-2801 GCA_050745965.1 Terriglobales bacterium
CCTGAAGCGTGTTGAATTCGTGGAAGGGGTCCCAACGGGTAAGAACTGTCATGGTGATTCTCCTTTCAGAATGTAAGGTTTAAGGCTATAAGAACGGCTAACGCGATCCGCATTGTTAAGCCGATACACAGCATATAACCTTAGTGAGTTATTGTCAAGCAATAAGTTAAGGCTTCTTTTCATGCACCTACATGCATTATCAGGCACTTGAGATAGCCCGTTTCTGACACCGTTAGCAGCTTGGGATGGTCCCGAGCCTGTCCCCGGTTTTCTACGATACGAATAGTTCTGTGGACATCCTGTGCGGCCTGGGTAATAACTTCCAGGAGCTCCGCCGGGCTAACGTGGTGGGAGCAGGAGCAGGAAACCAGGATTCCACCCGGCCGCAGCATTCTAAAGGCGCGAAGATTTAGTTCCTTATAGCCACGCAACGCAGTGTCGAGACTTCGCTTGCTTTTGGCGAAGGCGGGCGGATCGAGAACGATGGTGTCATATTTTCTCCCGCTGGTTGAATAATCCCTGAGTAGGTCGAACGCGTTTGCCTCGATCCATTCAACCTCTTTGCCGTTGAGGGCCGCATTGAGCTCCGCTTGCTCCAGGGCCGGACGGGAACTGTCCACGCCGGTGACTTGCGTGCAATGCGGGGCAAAATGCAAGGCGAAGCCTCCCTGATAGCAGAAAACATCCAATGCTTCTCCGTGGGCGTATTGCGCCGCGGCGGCATAGTTCTCGCGTTGATCCAGAAACGCGCCCGTCTTTTGCCCTTCCAGCGCGTCGTAGTGAAATTGCACGCCATTCATGGAAACAATGGTTCGAGGATCGTCTCCCTGAACCAGCCCGGATGATCGTGCCGGAAGCTTTTCCAGTTCGATAATTCGAGGATCAACGCGCTCAGCAAGCGACTTGGGGTTAAAGCAGGCGGTAAGTTCGGACATCATCGCCTCGCGGACCGAGGGCGCGTCCATTGCCTGCGTGAGCACTTGAAAGCACAGAATGTCGTTGTAGCGGTCCACAATCAGGCCCGGCAGAAAATCTCCCTCGCTGAATGCGATCCGGTAAGCATCGGTGTTCTGGACGACGAGCCCGCGGTATGCGATGGCCGCTCGCATCCGTTGCCGCAGAAGCTTTGCAAGGTCAGAAACGGGTTCGGGGGAGATCATCCGTACCGCGATTTGAGACGCGGTGCTGTAGAGCGCCATGCCGAGAAACTTGCCGCGCTCATCGGTAACTTTGACGAGTGCTCCGGGAAGAACCCCATCTGCTGAAGTAATGTCAGAGCGATACACCCAGACGTGTCCCTGCTTCAGACGTGCGGCACCGCGCCCGGAAATTTTGAGGACGGGCAGCTGAGGGGAATCAAGTTCTAAATTCATGGCCCGATCTTACCCGAAAGGCTCGAAACCCCCTGTGAGCAGAACCGGGGATTAACTGGAAGTGCGAGTCGTGTGCGGGGGTATTCGTTTGAAAACGGCAGGCCCGCAACCGCGTCGGCACATCATTTATACTCATTAGCTCAATGGGTTGCGGAATAGCAAGGAGCCTTGGTTGAAGATTTTGGTTTGCATAAAGCAAGTTCCTCAAAAGGACGCTCCGCTTAAGTTGAATGAAAGCGGCACGTGGATTCGCGAAGATGTTTCGTACGAAGTGAATGAGCCGGACGCGTTTGCGCTTGAAGAGGCGTTGCGGCAGAAAGAGAAGCATGGCGGCGAGGTTGTCGCCATCACCGCCGGTCCCGCGCGTTCCCAGCAGGTGTTGCGGGAAGCCCTGGCAAAGGGTGCCGATCGTGCCATCCATCTGGATGACAATGGGTTTGTAGGGCTTGACGCTTTTAATACGGCGCGTGCATTTGCTTCCGCAATCAAAGATGAGCAATTCGATCTAATTTTTACCGGCCTGCAATCAGACGATTATGGGCATGCGCAAACCGGGGTGATTCTGGCGGAACTGCTGGGCTGGCCGCACGCTACGATCATCATGCAGATCGAAAAGAACGAAGCGGGCATCCGAGTGAAGCGGGAGCTCGAAGCCGGATATTTTCAATTCGTGGACATGCCGCTGCCGGCGGTTTTGACCATTCAGTCGGGCATCAACAAGCTTCGTTACGCCACCCTGATCGGCATCAAACAGGCGAAGAATAAGCCAATGCGGAAAGTTTCGTTGGCGGATGTGCAGCCGGCGGCCGGCACCAATCTGCAAAAAATTGAACGAATGTACATACCGGAAAAAACCAAAAATACAGAATTTATCGAGGGAACTCCGTCTGAAATTGCAAAGAAGCTGGTGGATAAACTTCGTAATGAAGTCCATGTGTTGTAGGTTCTTATAGGAGGAATCCGAAACTTATGTCAGGCAAAGACCTAATGCGGATGGAAGAAGCGGCAATGGCGGGAGAGGAGCGTGTCGGCTCCGTGATGATGACAGTGGGCAAGGTGCTGCTGTGGTTCGCCTTCATTCTCTGCTCCTTTGTTTATGTAGGATTGCGAAGCGGCTCTCACATGTGGCTGTGGTGGGTTTTAGGGCAAGGAGGCTTGGGGATTGTCCTGCTTGTGGTCGGCGCACACAAACGGGGAAGTTTGACCGAATGATTCACGGCCGCGAACTGAGATCTCAGAACTGATGTCTGACACAATCCTGGTTATCGTCGAACAGCGAGAGGGGAAACTCAGTCGCGTCTCATGGGAGACGCTTACCGCTGGCCAGGCACTAGCTGCCGAGATGGGATGGACGCTCGAAGGGGCGGTTCTTGGGTCCAGCGTCGGCAACATCGCCTCTGAAATTGCGGGCAAGAAACTTTCCAAAGT
>JBOGLB010000479.1:0-6611 GCA_050745965.1 Terriglobales bacterium
ATCCTGGATCGTATTCTGGACAAGGGATTGGTAAATGCGGGGGACGACCGCATCTCATTGACAAATGTTGAGCTGCTGACCAATCGCATTCGGCTGCTGGTTTGCTCGGTGGACAAGGCTGAGCAAATCGGATTGAACTGGTGGAAGTATGATCCGCATTTAACCATGCAGGCGCCCGCTCCGCCGGTTGCACTTCCTGAAAGCAGGAAAGGCGCGCCGAAGAAAAGCGTGCCAGGATCGCGGCGCGGCAAACGTAATCTTTAGTGAATTTTAGGAGGACCTCTTCATGGCTGTCGAACGGATGTCGGGTGGCTCCAGTCTTATTGATGTGCTCGACCGGATTCTAGATAAAGGAATTGTCATTGACGCATGGGTGCGAATTTCGCTGGTTGGAATTGATCTGATCACGGTCGAAGCTCGCGTTGTGGTGGCTTCCATTGACACGTATTTGAAATATGCCGATGCCGTTGGCCTAACCGGACTGGTTTCACGCCCTCAGTTGACTGGGGCGGAAGAACCCGAGATGGAAGTTGAGACCACTCGGCGGGTCACCCGCGCCCCTGCTCGACGCAGGGTTCGCCGCTGATAGGGCTTTTTAAGTGAGGGGAGCAGAACGCATGGCCACCCCAAACCTGCGGCGTAAATCCGAGCGCTCGGCAGAGCATCAGCCGTTGGGCGAACCCGCTGCGGTGCGACTACTCTCTGCGGACCGTCCGGAGGAAATTCTTCCCACCCTGCTTGAGGAACTTGTTCTCCTGGGATTTTCTCGCGCGTTGGTTCTAGAGGTTGACCTTGATACCGGCGAGATAAGACCTACCTCATCTCTAAACTGCGACAAGAAGTTTTTGGCAAAATTCAAGACTTCGTTTTGGGCAAGCGAAGATGCAGTGGTCGGCGTCATTCAAAACTTAAAGCCCGCCCTCCTGCCTACTGATCCGTCCAACCCCTCTTTATATGCCTGCCCAATGATTTACCGTAGCCGGAGCCGCTGTTGGGAGGCGGAAGGAGAACGTAAGAATTGCCTGGCAGTCCAGAACTTTCAAAGCAGCAGGCTCCAACTCCAGGACCAAAGCTGCGCAGTTTGTGGGATACGCGGGTATACCAATGTCGTCGTGACCGAACTGAACAAGAAAGCCACGGAACCTCAATTGCGGCAAATTCGGACGCTGGTGGATCTGGGCAACCGCTATCTCGCGCGCCTACATAAAGCCGAGTATTACTACCAGCACATGCGGGACATGGATGTCACTATCGCGCGCATGGGAACGGTCATGCAGAGCATGGCCGATCCGGTGATCCTCACCGATAATCAGCACCGTGTGATCATCCAAAATAAGGCTGCTGAGCGTTTCTTCCGGGTGCCTGAGGAAATCAGCGAGGGTGGCCGCCGTGCGGTGCAAATGAACAATCTTTTGTTTTCGGCGGCATTGTCTTCGATGGTGGTTAGCGGAAGCGATGCTTCCCGCGACTTCACACTGATAGATGTTATGGAGGGCGAAGAAGTGCTCTTCGAAGCCGTGTGCGCACCCACCTTTACCCGCGACAGAACGCGTACCGGAATTGTGACGGTGATGCGTGATGTGACCGATCTGCGCAGGGCTGACCAGGAAGTTCGGGACAACCTCGAGAAGCTGCGTGCCGCCGAGGAAATAGTGCGTCAAGACCGTGACCGGTTGAACCTCGTGATCGAAAATGTGGGTGATCCAATCGTGGTCGCCGACAATTCAGTGAAGATCGTGCTACTCGATGCACTCGCCAAAGAACTTTTCGGTCTCGCCAATGAATATCGTGATCCGCAAATCGTGAAAAACCAGGCAAAATTAGACGCTTACTTGACCGCGTTTACATTTTCTTTCGTGGACAAGGAAAATAAATCGGTACATTTCCACCATCCCGGCACCAAAAGTGAAATTGAATATGCGGCACGATCAGGCAAGATTTATGATGCGCGCGGACAAGTCGCCTATACGGTGACGGTGCTGCGCGACTTCTCGACGTGGAAGAAACTTGAGCAGTTGCAACTGGAACGGCGCATGTTGGAGATGGAGAAATTCGCGGCGACAGGTCGCCTGGCGGGAACGATCGCGCATGAGATCAATAATCCGATGGAGGCGATTAAAAATGCAATTTACCTGCTGAAAGGAAAGCTTGACGAGCCCTCACTTCCGATTTATGAAGTTCTGAGAAGTGAGACTGAGCGAGTGACGCGAATTGTCCGGCAGATGCTGGGACTCTACCGCAACGCGGCGCAGTTGGGAGGTTTCGATTTAAACGGCGTTTTGGAGGATACGCTGGCTCTTTTCGCACGGCCATTGTCTAAGGCCGGTGTTATCGTGGACAAGCGATTTGGCGACATTCCGCCGATGAAAGGTTCCTCCGATCAATTTCGCCAGTTGCTTTCGAATCTTGTGGTGAACGCCCTTGACAGCATGCAAGAAGGTGGCAAATTAACTATCCGCACAAAACATTTGAGGGCTCCCGACGGAATCCACGGATGGGTAACCATTACTATTGCGGATCATGGTTCGGGCATCTCACGAGAACTGCAATCGTCCATTTTCGAGCCGTTCGTGACCACCAAAGGGGAGAAAGGTACGGGGCTGGGACTTTGGATTGTGAAGGGAATTGTGGAGAATCATTCAGGGCGCATTCAGCTGCGAAGCACGATTGGAAAAGGCACAATATTCAAGCTGGCATTTCCAATATCGGTTACCGAAGCCCAGCCGTCGTAAGAAGTCGGGTAAGCGCAAGCGTCGAGAGTCGGCAAAGGACTTATGCCAAATAAGACTAAAAAGACAACACGCAAACTTCCTAAAGAATCTCTGGATGACGTGCACGTTAAGATGGCGGACGAGTCCCAGTCGGCCGTTACTCCCGCGGGAGTTGGGGGACGATATGTTTATGGGATTGTGGAATCGAAGGAACCTGCAACGTTTGGGAAGATCGGAATAGGCGGTACCGGCGAACTCGTATACATGGTGAAATATTTGGACATCGCTGCCGCTGTCAGTAACACTAACGTCTTTATCTTCGATCCCACTCGCGAGAACGCGCTGGCTCACGAGCATGTGATTGAGATTGTGATGAAGAGTTATACGATTATTCCGATGAGTTTCGGAACGGTCTTTCGAACCGAAGACGACATTCGCGAAGTGCTGAAAAGTATTTATCCTTCGTTGAAAGACGTTTTAAATCAAATGGCAGGAAAATTGGAGTTCGGTCTGAAAGTAACATGGGACCGGGAGCAGATTATTGAGGAACTGAAACAAGAAGATGAGGAAATCAGCAGATTTCATCTTGAAATCGTTCGAAAACACCTGCAATCCACTTATCTAGCCCGCATGCAACTGGGACGAATGATAGATAAGGCGATGGCGGAGAGGTCGTCCCAGTACGTTCGCGAAATTTATGACGCGTTGCGCGGAGTCTGTGTTGCGTCCCGTGACAATCAGCCTATTGGCGACAAGATGATCATGAATGCCGCTTTTCTGGTGGAGATCAAGCGGGAAGCCGAGTTTGACGGCGTGGTTAATAAAATTGCCAGGAAATATGGGAAGCGATTGAAGTTTAAGTACACCGGTCCCTGGCCCCCATATAATTTCGTGAATATAAGGCTGAAGCTGGAACGCATTTCCTCATCGTAAATCGAAGGGCGAGAAATGTTATTGATTGACGATCTTCTGCTTCTGCCGATTTCCGGATTCAAATTTATATTCAGAACCCTTCAGAAAGTGGCGGAGGAACAATACACCGACGATGCGCCAATCAAAGAACGGCTGTTGGAACTTCAAGTCGAACTGGAATCAGGAGAACTCTCGGAAGCAGAATACGTAAAAGAAGAGGCTGCGATTATCCGCCAACTGCGCGATATCGAAAAGCATAAACGCGAAGTGGCCGGGCTCCCCGCCGAGGAAGCACCCGGCGGCCTGGCGTTCCGTCCCGGAAGCGGCCAGTTGAGTGGAGCTTCTGTGACCATGCACCAGGATTCGGAACGCAGGAAATGAGGCTAAGCAAATACCCTTAAATAATCATTTTAGATTTCTTATATCTGAGATAACGGCGGGACAGTTGCCCGTCATCGAAGTAGCAATCTGCAAGATCCCAGTGGCACGGTTGCGTGCTCCAATGAGGCACATGTTTCGGGGAATTCTTTTACGAAAGCGATGATGCGACGTGGCGAGCTTCGAGGGACAGTCCTACTAGCGGAAGACGAGCCTGCCATTTTATACACGTTTACAACAATCCTTGAGGAGGCGGGGTTCAGGGTGCAATCCGCTAAAACCTTTCGAACTGCGCAAGAATCCCTGCAAGAAAACGAGTATGACGCAATTATTACGGAGTTCAGCCTAGACAGGGAAGGAATGGGTTTGGAACTTGCCCGTGAAGCCAAAAAGCGCAAGCGGGTTCCCGCCATCCTCGTGTATACCGCTGATCCGACGGTGGAACGCCTGCGCGCTGCGCTTGCCCTGGGTGTTGATTACTTTGCTTTTAAGCCCGTGGACCTGGACGAAATCAAGACAGCTTTGTTCCGGCTGGTTGCTTTTAGGGCCGCGAGACTCCCCACCGCAGCCCATTCGTAGTCCGCTGTTTAGCTGACCGCTAGGCTGTTTCATTAATGTTTTTATTAACAAAAGTGTTATATTCTGAGACTCCCCAGAGGCTGTTCCATAAATGACTTGGAAACGTTCTATCCTTCTCGTTGACGACGAGGTCAGCATCCTGCGGACTCTTCGCATGGTGTTTGAGCACGAGGGGTATGCCGTGACCACGGCGGAGAATTCTACTCAAGCCCTGTCCCTGCTCACCAAGAATGGACATTTTGACGCCGTCATCACCGATCTAAATATGGAACAAGAAAATATTGGGTTGGAGGTGGCGCGGACGGCCATGAATTGCAAGCCCAAGCCAGCTGTAGTGATCTGTACAGGTTTCGCAAGCGCAAGCAATTCACGCGCGGCTCTCGACATGGGAATTGATTACATGGCCTACAAACCGGTAGAGCTGGAAGACTTGATTTCAGCTTTAAACCGATTGATATTTAAATATCGCGACTTGGGAGGCCAGGGTTAATGGCGAAGGCCCCTTCAAACGAAGCAACAAAAGCTCCTGGAATGGCATTGATTGTCCATCCCGACATGGGAGTGCTTTCCAGCTTGCAGTCCACGTTGTCTGAGAATGGATTCACTGCCATTGTCGCGCGCGATATTCCGACGGCGCTCCTTGCAATTACCCACCATTATTTCAACGTTGCAATCGTCTCGTCACAGTTACATGAGGCCGGCGATGGCTGGCCTTTGGCCGGTGTCTTGCATTTAGTTTTCCCTCGCGCTTTCGTTTCAGTTCTCGTTCCTTCGGATGGCGACGTGTTAACTTTGCAGGCGGCTATCAATTACGGAGTGAAAGAGGTTTACAAGGAATCTCGTCCTGCCCGCGAAGTAGTGGGAGCGATTCTGGCGGCTGTAGATCAGACTGCGAAGAACCAGAAGCCGCAAGTGCAATAGTCAACTTGGCGGTTTCAACCGGCATCCTAACGGACTGCGGAGAAATGCATTTTTGCGGGTCCGGCCCGGCCTCGGCGGCTTAAAGCCGATGCTGAGAATGACCGGTTATCGTAGCGGTGAACCGCTGCGCCACCCAAAAGCAAGCGCAACATTGAGTTTCTGCGCAGGCTGTGAAGCAGTTTTTTCCTCTGGACGTTATTCATGCCTGCTAAACCATCCACGATTCTTTGTATTGACGACGAAGAACCAGGATTGAAAGTCCGAAAGATTCTTCTCGAGACCGCCGGTCACAGGGTTCTTACTGCCTTATCCGGGGTGGAGGGAATAGCGATCTTCGAAAAGGAAGAGATTGACGCGGTCATCCTTGATTACTGGATGGCTGGAATGAATGGCGTTACGACTGCGCGTGAACTGAAGCGCATGAGATCGGCTGTTCCCATTATCATCCTGTCGGCGTACGGCACGTTGCTGGACGAAACCCTGGGCATTGCCGACGTCTGGATTCGCAAGGGGGAAGAAGATCCGCAGTACTTGCTTGGCGCCCTGGAAGCGCTTCTTCAAGCGCGGGCATCGAAGCAAAATCAGGCCTCGCGATAGCTTCGCGGCGATCATCATAGAGTGGATTTTTGACGACTCTACCGCAACATCCCTATAGACCGCTCTGCCCCGCGGCGTCATCCTAAATAATTGGCATCCTTAGACTTCCGGTGCGAAAGAGCGAACCGTGACCCAAAAGCCGGTTGATGTAATCGCGGTTCAAACTGATCGCATTCCATCAGGGTGCGCGGGGCTAGACGAGGTTTTGGGAGGTGGATTTCCTAAAGGCCATTTCTATCTCTTGGAAGGCGCTTCTGGCGCGGGTAAAACCACGCTTGGACTCCAATTCGCGGTCGAGGGCGTAAAGAACGGAGAAAGGGTTCTTTACGTCACTCTTACCGAATCGCGACGGGATTTAATAAACGTCGCCCGTTCTCATGGATTCCCCACCGACGGTATCGAAATATTTGAGTCATTGCCCAGTGAAGACGAGCTCAAGCCCGAAGGACAGTACACGGTGTTTCATCCCGCCGAGATTGAACTCACGGATCGAATGCAGGCTGTGTTCAGGGA
>JBOGLB010000480.1:0-4598 GCA_050745965.1 Terriglobales bacterium
TCGTGGACTACCTTCGAATGGCCCGGGTGCTCGCTAGCATGGGGATCTCCAAGATTCGCATTACCGGAGGCGAACCGCTGCTGCGTCGAGGCGTCGTGGAATTTGTCCGCGAGTTGGCGGCGCTTCGCAACTCAGATGGCCAACCCCTCGATCTTGCTCTGACCACTAACGGACATCTGTTGGCCGACATGGTGCGTCCGCTCAAAGAGGCGGGACTGAACCGCGTCACCGTCAGCATGGACGCCGTTGATCCTGAGCGCTTCGCGAGCATCACGCGCGTAGCCAATGGATATGAAAATGTGTTGGCCGGCATTCGAGCCGCGAGAGACGCCGGCCTCTGGCCGGTCAAAGTCAACTGCGTGCTTATGCGTGGCTTTAACGAAGACCAGATCATTGCATTCGGAAAGTTCGCGCGCGATGAAGGCGTGGTGGTTCGCTTCATCGAATTCATGCCGCTCGAAGAAGAGCGGGTATGGGCGCCGGATACGGTCGTTCCGTTGGAAGAAATTCTAAGCCGCATGAAGAAATACCGCCCGTTGGTCGAAATTCCCCATCAGTACAGCGAGACAGCTCGGCGTTACCGTTTCGATGACGGCATCGGCGAGATTGGAATTATCGCCCCCGTCTCGCATCCGTTCTGCGGCCATTGCAGCCGCATTCGAATCACTTCCGACGGCAAAATTCGCACATGCTTATTCTCAGTATGGGATCACGATCTTCACGAATTGATGCGGCGCGGCGTGTCAGATGACGAAATGTCTGAGTTTATCCGAGGAGTAGTGCAGAGAAAAGAAGAGCGCCACCACATCGGCGAACCGGACTTCGTGCCGGCATCGAGGACGATGGTGCATATCGGAGGATAGTCCCAGCCTCCGAAGAATGACGCACATCGCTTTTCAGCAACGACTTCTTCTACATCCCTGACAGTTGGTTGCAAATCCTTACGCGATACGAGAACATATCCGGTCGCTTTATATCGTCCGCCCTCCTCCACAAGGGAGAGCAAATAAGGAAGCCAATCAAAAATGCCGACGCGGCAGAACGCTGACACTCAAACAAGGTCAAAGACAAAATCCTCACAACAGGCTGGCACTGAAATCCAACCCGCCAAAGGCAAGCTGGGAATCATGATTCCCGGTATGGGCGCCGTGGCCACGACATTCGTTGCCGGGGTTGAGGCTGTGCGTAAAGGGTTCGCTAAGCCGATTGGATCTCTCACTCAAATGGGAACCATACGGCTGGGCAAGCGTACCGATGCGCGGTCGCCAAAGATCGGCGAATTTCTCCCTCTCGCTGGACTGAAAGATCTGGTTTTTACAGGATGGGACATCTTCGAAGACGACATGTACACGGCGGCGTCGAAGGCCGGCGTGTTGGACGGCGAACTGTTGAAAAAAGTGAAGCCCTTCTTGAGTTCAATCAAACCTCGGAAGGCGGTTTTTGACCACAATTATGTAAAGAAGCTGGATGGAACAAACGTAAAAAAGGGTAAGAACAAGATGGACCTGGCGGAACAGGTTCGTGCCGACATTCGGGAATTCAAAAAAAGTTCAGGAGCGGCTCGGCTGGCCATGATCTGGTGCGGCTCGACTGAAATTTTTCTCACTCAGACCGAAGCCCACCAATCGGTAAAGGCCTTCGAGAAGGCCCTGACGCGCAGCGACCAGTCTATTGCGCCGTCCATGATCTATGCTTACGCCGCGCTGATGGAGGGCGTTCCCTTCGCCAATGGGGCGCCGAACCTGACCGTGGATTTTCCCGCCATGCACGAGCTGTCGCGGCGAAACAATGCGCCCATTTGCGGTAAAGATTTCAAGACCGGACAGACGCTGATTAAGACCATCCTGGCGCCTGGTTTCAAGGCTCGCATGATTGGGCTGAACGGTTGGTTCTCGACCAACATTTTGGGGAATCGAGATGGCGAAGTGTTGGAAGATCCAGGTTCTTTTAAGACCAAAGAAGAGTCGAAACTTTCGGTTTTGGAGCACATTCTTCAGCCCGAGCTTTATCCCGAACTCTACGGGCATTTTACTCATAAGGTTCGCATTAACTACTACCCGCCACGCGGTGATAACAAAGAAGGTTGGGATAATATTGATATCTTTGGCTGGCTCGGATATCCGATGCAGATCAAAGTGGATTTTCTATGCCGCGATTCAATCCTGGCGGCCCCAATCGTTCTTGATCTCCTGCTGTTCATGGACCTCGCCAAACGCAGTTCGCAGTTACAGGGTCTGGGAATCCAGGAGTGGCTCAGCTTCTACTTCAAATCTCCAATGACCGCTCCGGGTCTGTATCCTGAGCACGATTTGTTTATCCAGTCCATGAAGCTCAAGAACACGCTCCGCCATCTAAAAGGTGAGGATCTAATCACCCACTTGGGCCTCGAATATTACGACTGACCGGCTCCGGTTGGGGCGTGATTTGATTTTCGACGAGGTTGCTATTTTCCCTGCGGGGATAACCTTCTTTTGTGGTCTTGCGTCCAATTAGATAAGGATTCCAACCCAGAGGCTGCACCTCGAAAGCGGCGTATAATCTACTGAGAAAGAAAGCCCTGGTCCATCGAAACGGAGTAGTCATGGCCAAGATCAGCTTCACAACTTTAGCGATGGCAGCATTGATGGTGGGTTGCAGTGTTGGAACGGTTTCCGCGCAGACGCAGGGGACCCAAACTCCTGCCGCCCCAGCGACTAGCACGTCAGTACCAGCAGCCACGCCTGCCAGTACGACCGAGCCGACCGATACCCCTTCGGAGCCTTCGAAGAAATCGGAGCATGAAGGTGGAATTAATGACCTCGACGCGATTGGAAATCGCCACATAGGCTGCGACAAAGGCTTGGGCAACTGGTACAGCCTGGAGAAGCAGATCGCGATGGGCAAGGCCTTTTCGCAACAGGTGGAATCGCAATCGAAGCTGATTACCGACCCGGTGATTACCGAGTACATAAACCGCCTCGGGCAAAACATAGTTCGCAATTCGGATTCGCAGGTTCCGTTCACAATTAAGGTAATTGATTCCGACGAAATTAATGCATTCGCTCTTCCGGGTGGATTCTTCTATGTCAACTCCGGATTGATTCTGGCCGCCGACGAAGAGGCCGAGCTCGCCGGAGTTATGGCGCATGAGATCGCGCACGTTGCGGCTTGTCATGCAGCTCGGGAAAACACTCGCGGCAACTTAATGAACATTGCATCTATTCCTCTGATTTTTATCGGCGGGCCTATTGGTTACGCTGGTTATGAAGCAGCCGGACTGGCTGTGCCCTTAACATTCATGAAGTTTTCGCGCGGATTCGAGGCCGAGGCCGATTATCTAGGGTTGGAATACATGTACAAGGCAGGATACGACCCACAGGCTTTCATTAGTTTCTTCGAAAAGGTGCAAGCCGAGGAAAAGAAGAAGCCGGGGACGTTGTCCAAGGCTTTCGCGTCGCATCCTCAGACGCCCGACCGTATTGAGAAATCACAGCAAGAGATTGCGACGATTTTGCCGGCGCGGGCCGAGTACAAAGTGGATACGTCGGAGTTCGAGGACGTCAAAGCCCGCCTAGCTGCAATCGAAAACCGTCACAAGGTTACAGACCAGAAAGATGGGAAGAAGCCCAGCCTGCGCCGAGCCTCGACAACCGACAAGAATGGAACTGACGACAAGAGCGGCGATGACGGACGTCCAACCCTGAAGCGTCGAGACGATACGAACTAGACTGTGACCGAAGGGCCGGTGCATGACCGAGTGACGAGGCAGCTCGCTCAGTCCGCATTCCGCATATCCGAGCGCCTCATGACAGCCTCAACCGAGAGTGGTCCTGTCCTTGACAGCGCCGGACTAGCGCCACTACCATTCTATGTTCTTCGACCGACCGGTCGGCATTCGGTGTTGCCCTCTAATTCAATGCACTATAGGAGAAATCGTGGCTACAGTTTTCTACGAGCGTGACGCAAATCCTGATGCCCTTAAGGGCAAGACGATTACTATTCTGGGCTACGGAAGTCAGGGACACGCCCAGGCTCTGAATCTTCGCGACAGTGGGTACAACGTGATCGTGGGGCTCGATCCCCAGCGTCCAAGCGCGCAAAAAGCGAAGGCCGACGGCATGGAAGTAGTCACGCCTGCGGAGGCGGCGAAACGAGCTGACTACATCCAAATGCTCACTCCCGATGAGACTCAGGGAGAATTTTACGAGTCGGCAATCAAACCAGCCTTGCGTTCAGGAAAGATTCTCGGCGTCTCACACGGCTTCAGCATCCATTTCAAAACTGTTGTCCCACCAAAAGACGTGGATGTCGTGATGGTGGCGCCCAAAGGTCCCGGCCACTTGGTTCGTCGTGTTTACACCGAAGGCCGCGGAGTTCCTGCACTTCTCGCCATCCATCAGGATGCGAGTGGCTGCGCCCGCGAATACGGTCTCTGCTACGCCTACGGAATCGGCGCAACGCGAGCCGGAGTCTTGCAGACCACCTTCAAAGAAGAAACCGAAAGCGATTTATTCGGCGAGCAAGCTGTGTTGTGCGGCGGACTGACTTCGCTGATGAAAAAGGGGTTCGAGACCCTCGTAGACGCCGGATACGCCCCGGAAATGGCCTATTTCGAATGT
>JBOGLB010000481.1:0-5996 GCA_050745965.1 Terriglobales bacterium
GCTTGGAACCGGACGATGCGAGCATCTCGCTGGTGGCGGCATGGAAGAAGGAAACCCCGTCGCCCGCGCTTCGCGCTTTTCTGGATCTGGTGAATGCGAACGCAGCACAGATCCGGAAGAAGGCAGAGCTTCTCTGAAAGATCCACCGCGGGCAACTTCACAATCGGCTCGACGGAGACGATGACTCCACGGTGCCTTTGGCAGACGGGTCAATACTCGACAAATGTCAGAACCGCCAAAGTCTCCGGGCGGGTGGTCGGCAAGCTGGAAACTATCCACTTTACCGACTATCCGGATAGCGGAGCGAAGGTATGAGAAAGGAGGGAGAAGCACTTAACGGAGGAACGCTTTCTCCAATTTCCAGACTGAGGCGAGACATGTTCAAGTCCCACTGCTTATCCGGCGGCTGCCACTTTCTAATCTTTCTTCTCGCCGAGGAGAATTGCCTTTGCCGCTTTTAATTCTTTCCGTCTCGCCGCGTCCACTTTAGGATAAGCGAGATTCAAATCCTCAAGCGCTTCCACAATCGCCGCCGCAACCACTAACCGCGTGTACCACTTATTATCGGCAGGCACAACATACCAGGGGGCGTGCTTCGTCGCCGTGTGCACAATCATTTGCTCGTATGCTTTCATGTAATCGTCCCAGTAATCCCGCTCGGCGAAATCTGACGATGATATCTTCCAATTCTTATTGGGCTGATCGAGGCGGTCAAGGAATCGCCGCTCTTGTTCCTTCCGGGAAAGATTAAGAAAGAATTTTCGGACTAGAATCCCATTGCGATCCAGGTATCGCTCAAATGCATTCATATCCTGAAAACGATCCTTCCATAGGTCTTTAGTGAGCCGGTCTGGGGGAATACGCTCATTTGCGAAAATCTCCTTGTGCACGCGCACGATTAACACTTCCTCATAATAAGACCGGTTAAAAATCCCAATTCTTCCGCGCTCCGGAATCCGCTGCATGCTGCGCCACAAATAATCGTGATTCAGATCTTCGTCTGAAGGAGCCTTAAACGAATAAACCTGGCATCCTTCCGGATTCAACCCTGACATTACGTGCTTAACCAGCCCATCTTTTCCGGCCGCGTCCATTCCCTGGAAAATGACCAGCACGCCCCAACGGTCCTGCGCATAAAGTTTTTCTTGCAGCTCATCGAGCGCAGCAATACCTCGCGCCAGCAGTTCCTCCGCCTGATCTTTCGAGTGGTGGCCGCCGGTATCGCCCGGATCAAAGTCCTTCAACCGGAATTTCTTGCCGTGATCAATTCTGTACGGGTTCGCCAGCTTTCCAGCCCAGCTCATGCTTTTCTCCTAAAATGTCCGCGTGGCGACAGCCGCCCCCGGCTGTCGTGCTGAACGCAGTTCGACAGTTGTTATTCTCTGAAACAGCAGTCGTGGCAAGTCTAAGCCAGCCGAGCCTTGCCCGGCTAGGACAGCCCGAGGCGGTTGTCCCCACGTGATTCTTCTGGAAATGAACTCAACCCTCCCGCCCTAGTGACTAAAGGTACTCCCCGCCGTTTGACGGTTTAAGGCCGATGTCCTTACACTCAACAATGTGAGCCCCACTGAAACTTCCAGCAATACGAAGCGGGAGATCGAGATCGAAATCTCAGCCGAGGAAGTTGCCCGCGAAACCGAAACTCTGATCGGAAAATACCAGAAAGTCGCCCGCATCCCGGGCTTCCGCAAGGGACACGTCCCGGCCTCGGTGATCCGCCAGCGCTTCTCCAAGGACATCCAGAACGACGTTGTTGACGCGCTCATTCCCAAGTTTTTCCGCAAAGAGACGGGCAAGCTTGGCCTCGTTCCGGTTTCTCAGCCCCGAGTAACCGATCTTCATTTGCATGAGAATGAGCCCTTGAAATTTAAGGCGACCTTCGAAGTTATGCCCGAGATCAAGGTCGAGGGCTACAAAGAGCTTCGAGCCGAGAAACCTGAAACGTCTGTCACTGACGAAGAGGTTCAACATTCTCTGGACGAAATTCGCGAGCAGCGTGCGACTTACACGTCTATCGAAGGACGGCCGCTTGCAGATGGAGATTTCGCGCAGGTCTCGCTCGATGGCAAGCCTAATGACGCAACTGACGATTCAAAGCCTGTGCACATGGATGACGTCCTGGTCCAAATCGGCGGCAAAGACACGATGCCCGAGTTCACCGAAAATCTTCGCGGAGCTTCAGCAGGCGAAGGCCGCAGCTTCGAAGTGAACTATCCGGACGACGCACCTGACAAGCGGCTCGCCGGCAAACAATTTACTTACACCGTAAATGTGCAGTCAATAAAACAGAAGAGCCTTCCCGAACTCGACGATGCATTTGCCAAGGAGCTCGGAGAATTCACCACGCTCGATGAAGTCCGGCAACGCATCCGCGAGGGTATGGAAGCGGAGCGCAAGCATACCGCGGAGCGTGAGTCGAAAGACAAGCTGCTTACCGAACTTGTAAAGCGCAATGAATTCGAGGTGCCCGAAGCTCTGGTCGAGCGGCAGATTGATGTTCGGATCGAGCGGGGCTTGCGGGCCTTATCTGCGCAGGGAATGAAGTCGGAAGACATCAAGAAAATGGATTTTAATCGTATGCGCGCCGGACAAAGAGAGCAGGCATTGCAGGAAGTGAAGGCTTCCCTGCTCCTCGAAAAAGTCGCGGACGAAGAAAAAATTCAGGTTGGCGACGAGGAGATTGATCGCGAGGTTCAAGCGCTTGCGGAGCAGTCAAAGCAAACGCCGGAGGCCATCCGCGCTCGTTTGACACGAGATGGAGCGCTCGATAGAATCCGAAATAGAATCCGCCACGAAAAGACCCTCGACTTTCTGTACCAACAGTCCGCATGAGCGGACCGCTTTTGATTCCCCCCAAAAGCCCTGATTCGTCGGGGCAGGAGTGTGAACAGTGAACGCGAAAGATCCTCAAATGATGCTTGTGCCCATGGTCATCGAACAGACCGGGCGTGGCGAACGGGCCTATGACATTTATTCACGCCTGCTGCGCGACAACATCATTTTTATCGGCACGCCGATTGATGACAATATTGCCAACCTGGTTATCGCTCAAATGCTCTTTCTTGCCCAGGAAGATCCGGAAAAAGACATTCAGTTGTACGTAAATTCTCCTGGCGGTTCGATCACGGCAGGAATGGCAATTTACGACACCATGCAATATGTGAAGAACGACGTAACGACTATCTGCATTGGCCAGGCGGCCAGTATGGCGGCGCTCCTTCTGGCCGCCGGAGAGCCGAAAAAACGGCTCGCGCTTCCCAACTCCCGCATCCTAATTCACCAACCGTCCATGGGAGGGCTTTCCGGGCAGGCGACGGATATTGATATTCACGCGCGAGAAATTCTGCGTATGCGCGAGATTACTAATGAGTTACTGGCAAAACACAGCGGCCAGAAGCTCGAAAAAGTTGAAAAAGACGTGGAACGCGACTTCATTATGAACGCGCAGCAGGCAAAAGAATACGGAATCATAGACGACATCATCTATAAGACGAGATGATTGTATGGTAGAGACCAGGTTGCTGCCGGCCTCTACGCAAAAGGCAAAATTTTGGGGACAATAATAATAATAAGGAGCAAAGCCGAGTGAAGAATAAAACCGGCACCGAAGAGATTTTACGCTGTTCGTTCTGCCATAAGTCGCAGGACGCGGTGGCCAAGCTGATATCGTCCCCCAGCGATTATCCGCGCGCCTATATCTGCGATGAGTGTGTTGCCGTCTGCAACTCCATATTGGAAGACGATCGCACCGCAACGCCCGCCGCGACTACGCCAAACCAGCTACCCAAGCCTCAGGAAGTTAAAACCTTCCTGGATGAATATGTAATTGGCCAGGAGCAAACCAAAAAGAAGCTGGCGGTTGCCGTTTACAACCACTACAAACGCATCTATATGAATCGCCAGCGCACCGGTGACGGCATCGAACTATCCAAATCCAACATCATGCTGATCGGCCCCACCGGCACGGGAAAGACCTTGCTGGCGCAAACATTGGCGCGCATGCTCGACGTTCCTTTTGCGATCGTGGATGCAACGACTCTGACCGAAGCCGGATATGTAGGCGAGGACGTAGAGAACATCATCCTCAAACTTTTGCAAGCCGCCGACGGCGATGTTGGACGGGCCCAAACCGGAATCATCTACATTGATGAGGTTGACAAAATTGGCCGCAAAGATGAAAACCCTTCCATCACCCGCGACGTTTCGGGAGAAGGTGTGCAGCAGGCGCTGCTGAAAATTCTCGAAGGCACAATTGCGAACGTCCCCCCCCAAGGTGGTCGCAAACATCCTCATCAGGAATTTACTCCGGTTGATACCACCAATATCCTCTTTATTTGCGGCGGCGCTTTCGTTGGCCTCGACAAGATTATCGCCCGTCGCGCGGGCAAGAAAGCTCTCGGGTTCAAGGCCGAAGCAGAAGCCGCAACCGACGAGATCGTGGTGGACCGCAAGCAAACCTTTGAGCTTTTGAGCGACGCCCAGCCGGAAGACCTGATTAAATTTGGTCTGATTCCCGAATTTGTAGGCCGTCTCCCCGTCCTCGGCGTGCTCGAAGATCTCGATGAATTTGCCCTCATCGAAATCCTCACCCGCCCGAAGAACGCGATTATCAAGCAATACCAACGACTCTTCGAATTCGAAAATGTCCGACTCAAGTTCAGTGAAGATGCGCTAAAAGCCATTTCCCGTCAGGCTATGGCCCGTAAAGTGGGCGCTCGCGGCCTACGCATGATTCTGGAAGAATTGATGCTGGACCTGATGTACCATTTACCCAGCCAGAAGAAGGTGAAAGAATTCGAAGTAACCCGCGAGATGGTCGAAAAGCGCAACGTTTCGCTGGCCATGATGGAGAAAGCGGGATAATAAAGCTTTCGGCTGTCAGCTTTCAGCTGCAAGCGTGCGCGGATAGATTAAGATAGAGACAGCTGATTTTTTGGAGCCCAGGTGACCACAGGCAAGGAAAAATTCGAAACCAAGAAACTCCCGATGATGCCTATTCGCGACGTTGTCATCTTTCCTCACATGATGACCCCGTTCGTAGTGGGCCGTGAATCAAGCGTGCGCGCCTTGGAAGAAGCGCTGGCATCGGACAAGAAAATTTTCCTGGCTACGCAGCACGATGCGAGCGTGGACGAGCCCAAACCTAACGAGATCTATCAGGTAGGAACCGTCGTCAATATCGTCCAGAGTCTCAAGCTCCCAGATGGAAACATTAAAGTCCTGGTTGAAGGAATCGAGCGGGGCAAGATTTTGCAAATTACCGAGACCGAGGGATACATGCAAACCTCCGTCCGGTTGGCACGCTATACGGTTGAGGCGAATCCTCAAATCGAAGCTGCCATGCAGCGCGTTACGGCGCTGTTCGAACAATACGTAAAACTCTGCCAGTCGCTGAATTACGAAACCATGATTGCCGCGGTTCGCATGGAAGATCCGGCGAAGCTCACCGACACCATCGCGGCCAACCTTCAGCTTTCCATTGAAGAGAAGCAAGAACTGCTTGAGATTTTTGATCCTTCCGACCGTCTGAGCCGCATTGGCGATGTTCTCGATATTGAAATCGAAAAGCTGAATATGGACCGCACCATTCAGTCCCGAGTCAAGCGGCAGATGGAGCGCGCCCAAAAAGAGTACTACCTCAACGAAAAGATCAAAGCCATCCAGAAAGAGTTGGGGCGCGGCGAGAAGAGCGAATTCGATGAACTGAAAAAGAAAATTGACGGCGCAGGCATGCCGAAAGAAGTTAAAGACAAAGCGCTTCAGGAACTGAAGAAGCTCGAGGCCATGCCCCCGATGTCAGCCGAATCCACGGTGTCGCGCAATTATCTCGACTGGCTGCTGGCGGTTCCGTGGAAGAAGCGTTCCAAAGAAATTCGCAATATCAGCCGCGCAGAAAAAGTCCTGAACGAAGATCATTACGGCCTGGAGAAAATTAAAGAGCGCATTCTTGAATTTCTAGCCGTCCGCCAATTGGTGAAGAACCCCAAAGGCTCGAT
>JBOGLB010000482.1:0-5614 GCA_050745965.1 Terriglobales bacterium
CGAATTGCTTCAATGCCGCCTATCCGGGGAAGGTGAGACAAAGGTGTCCGGGGTCGCCAGCATCAAGTCAGCCTCGGCGGGCGACCTCGTTTTTGTCGAAGATGAAAAAGGTTTTGCGGCAGCAATCGCGTCACCAGCGTCCGCAATCATTGCCGGCGAATTTGCCTTGTCCCATTGTCCAACAAAGCCTCTTCTCGTCTCCGTGCAGCCCAAGCTTACTTTCGCGAGAGCAGCGAAGCTTCTTTGCAACGGCGAGTCATCCGCCGAAAGAGTCCACCCCACCGCTGTTGTTCACTCGTCAGCCCGTATCGCTGAGAGGGTGACAATTGGAGCTCGCGTTGTCATCGAAGAACATGCGGAGATAGGAGAAGGAACGTCTCTCGGCGCAGGATGCGTTATCGGGAAGGACGTTCGTATCGGGAAAGATTGCTTGCTGTATCCGAATGTAACGATTTATGCCGGTACGCACCTTGCCGACCGCATTATCGTCCACGCCGGAGCCGTGCTCGGTAGCGATGGTTTTGGGTATGTTCGTGACCACGCGAGCGGCCGGTATGAGAAATTCCCGCAAATTGGCAGACTCGAAATTGATGATGACGTCGAGATCGGCGCCAACTCCACAATTGATCGCGGAGCGCTGGACGTAACCACTATTAGCCGCGGCACAAAGATAGATAATCTCGTTCACATCGGCCACAACTGCCAGATAGGCGAGGACGTGATCATCGCCGCGCAAACCGGTCTGTCGGGCAGCATTACGATCGAGAAAGATGTCGTCCTCGGCGGCCAGGTCGGCATCGGAGAACACGCACGCATCGAAGAGGGAGTCATGCTCGGCGGACAAGGCGGCGTGCTTCCCAACAAAGTGCTTCGAGGTAAGGGGATGGCATTCTGGGGAACCCCAGCGCGCCCGGTCCGCGAATACTTGAAGCAATTGGCTGCGCTTGAGCGGCTCGCAAAGAAGGATTAAGTGGCAATCGTCGTCGTTGGAGGGCATTCACGGAATGTAGGCAAGACCAGCGTCGTTGCCGGCCTGATCGCGGCGCTTCCGGATTTTGTCTGGACGGCAATGAAAATCACACAGTATGGCCATGGCCTTTGCTCGCGCGACGGAAAAGTGTGCCATTGTGCCGGCGATGACCACACGTGGGCGATTTCCGAGGAAAAAGACCGTTCCGGCAAATCCGACACCTCGCGTTTCATGGCGGCAGGTGCGGCGCGGGCTTGGTGGGTGCGAACCGAGCAAGGCCGATTGGCGGAAGCCATCCCTACGATCCGTCGCAACCTCGCCGAATCTCAAAACGTAATTCTGGAATCGAATAGCATTTTGAAGTTCATCCGTCCGGACATTTACATTACAGTGCTCGATCCCGCAACGGAAGATTTCAAGCGGTCGGCTCAGGAGTTTATGGATCGCGCCGACGCTGTCATTCTGCACGAAAGCGGGGCCTCGAAATGGGATGGCGTTTCACTGAAGCCCGTGGGCGGCCATCCCATCTTCCGTATTAAGCCCCCAGCTTACGTCACGCCAGAAATCGTTGAATTCGTTCGAACCGCTTTACATAAAAATTAGAATTGGTGGTGCACCAATCATTGCAGCTGACCCGGTTTGTTATCCTCTCTGAGTGCTTCGCATCCATAAGAGCGCCTGGCTTCTGGTTCTGCTGTCGGCAGCCCTGCAAATCATCATTTTTCCGCTTCCCAATCTATATGTGCTTTGTTGGGTGGCTGTGGCGCCCTTATTGATCGCGCTTTCTCGCGCGAGACAGCCCGATACATTGCAACTCACAGAAGGCATCAAGCTGCTTCCCGCTACGCCCCTCCAGGGATTTGTTATGGGGTACGTTTGCGGCATTCTCTGGTATGCGGGCACTTGCTATTGGATTTACAGCACCATGCGCCAGTATGGAGGAGTAAATACACCCGCCGCTCTTGGAATCCTGTTTCTGTTTTGCCTTTATCTGGGGCTTTATCACGGCGCTTTCGGACTGTTAATAAGCCTGATCGCTGGCAAGAGATCATTTGCTCCGCGCGCTTTATTGCTGTCGCCCGTCGTGTGGGTCGGCGTGGAACTTGCGAGGACTCGCATCACGGGTTTTCCGTGGGATCTCCTCGGTATCGCTCAGGTTGATAACATTCCGCTCACTCGCTTCGCGACTATTACCGGCGTTTACGGCTTATCGCTGGAAATTATGATTGTGAACGCAGCATTCGCCGCGAGTTTTCTAGTGCGTCGTGAAAAGCGCAAGACACTCCTGCTTGCTGCCGTATGTGCAGCCGCCGTTCTGCAAGCTGGACGCCTTATCCCCGCGCCTGCATTCCCGACTGACCGCATTGCGACGCTGGTACAGGCGAATGTTCCCGTATTGGAGGGTGCTGACTGGACAAAAGAATACTTCGATACCACTCTTAATGGATTAGTAACCCTAAGTAAAAATTCGATTCCGGCGAACCTGATGGACGCCGGCACGAACTTAATCGTGTGGCCGGAGAATCCAGCGCCTTACTACACCACTGATCCGTCTTTTCGCGACGCGCTCGCAGAATTGGCACGCCAAACTCACGCCTGGATTCTGGCCGGGAGCATTGGAATCGGGAACGCCAATCCGCTTACATCCACGCCGACACAGCTGTACAACTCAGCCGCACTTGTGGACCCCGATGGAAACTTTCTTCGCCGCTATGACAAGGTTCATCTTGTGCCCTTCGGTGAATATGTTCCCTTCAAGAATATTTTTTCTTTTGCCGGAGGTCTCACCAAAGAAGTCGGTGACTTTTCATCAGGCAAGTCACGGGAACCACTGGATGCGGGCGGCAGCAGACTGGGAGTCTTCATATGCTACGAGTCAATCTTCCCGGATGAGATCCGCCAATTGGCCGACAATGGAGCGGAAGTATTTGTGAACATCTCCAATGACGGATGGTATGGAGATAGCGGCGCATACGCGCAGCATCTGAGGCAAGCGCGGATGCGCGCCGTCGAAAACGAACGATGGCTGCTGCGGGATACCAATACTGGAGTGACCGCTTCCATTGATCCCTACGGGCGGGTCGTCGCCACCGTGCCGCGCAAGGTTCGAACCGCTTTGCAAGCGCCCTATGCATTGTTAAACGCAACCACTTTCTATACTCGCCACGGCGATTGGTTCGCTTACTTGTGTGCGATAATTTCTATAGCGGCGCTGTTCATGCGCCTCCTATTCCTCAAGAAGGCAGATTAATGAGCGTTGAGTTAGAGCACGAGTATTCGGCGTTAAAAACAAAAGTGAACGAACTCCGGGAGTATCTTTGACGCGGGCAATCTGCGTCCACGGTTAGCTGAAATAGATAAACAGGCCGCCGACCCGAATCTCTGGTCGAATCCGCAAAAATCTCAGCAGGTCATGCGCGAAAAAAAGCGCCTCGAAAACATGCTTGAAAATGAGGCTGAACTCATTCGACGCGATGGGGATATTTCCGCGTACTTCGACCTGTCGCGCGAAGGCGAAAGCGTTGATGCCGACCTGCGTCGCGAAATTGACTCTCTTCGGCAGCTCGTGGACCGCCTGGAGACTGAGACTTTACTCTCCGGACCAAATGATGCGCTTAACGCTATCGTAACCATCCATCCGGGCGCGGGCGGAACCGAGTCTCAAGATTGGGCAGACATGCTCCTGCGCCTATATTTGCGATGGGCCGAGCGTCAGGGATTCGAAACGGTGCTCTACGACTACCAGCCTGGGGAAGAAGCAGGATTGAAATCCGCCACGTTCGCAGTGAATGGCGAATACGCTTTCGGACTGCTCACCAGCGAAATAGGGGTTCATCGTTTGGTCCGCATTTCGCCATTCGATCAGGCCAAGCGCCGGCATACATCCTTCGCCAGCGTGTTCGTCTCGCCCGAGATTGACGACAGCATTGAAGTGATCATCAAGCCGGAGGATTTGCGAATTGACACTTACCGGTCGAGCGGCAAAGGCGGCCAGCACGTGAATACCACTGATTCCGCTGTTCGCATAACCCACCTTCCAACCGGTATTGTCGCGGGATGCCAGAATGAGCGTTCCCAGCACAAGAATAAAGAGCGCGCGATGAGCATGTTGCGATCAAAACTTTACGAGTACGAACTGGAAAAAAAGCGCGAGGTGACCAGAAAGATTGAAGATTCCAAACTGGACATTGATTTCGGATCACAAATTCGCTCGTACGTCTTACAGCCTTACCGTCTCATAAAAGATCACCGCACTAAACTGGAAATTGGCGATGTGGATCGTGTAATTGATGGCGATTTGCAGCCATTTATAAGGGCTTACCTGCAAATGCGGCGCGGGGAAAAGTCGGCAGCGAGCTAACCGTTCCAACCCCGGATTCCCACTCTCTTCAGTAACCTTCAAGAGCGCAAAACGCTGGCAAAACGGGCTGCGTTTGCGCCATCCTATACCTTCGGGAACTACGCAATGGAGATAGAAATCTAATGCCGCGCATGATTGATCTCATTCGCGCATCGGCGGTGCCTGCTAACCTGGTGCAGTCTGCGGCACGAGGGGCCCTTGCCATTCCACCTCAGGAGATGCTCGAAATCCTGGTCTATCTCGCGACGGACAACAAAGTTTTCGGTGATCAGGCGAAGTTGACCTTGGCGGGATGGGACGAAGCAATTTGTAGCCTCGCCGCTTCAAGCCGAGGTACAGCCAAACCTGTGCTCGCATTTCTCACGGCTCCGGAAAATTTTCGGCCTCCGCTTTTTGCTGCCTTGCTGGCGAACCCGTCAGTCCCGGAAGAATGTCTTGTCGCACTGGTCAAGTCGCTAACCCGCGACGTCGCGGATATTGCCTTGAATCATGATCGCGTCATTCACTCCGAAAAAATATTATCCGCTCTTGCAGACAATCCAAACTTGAATGGAATTCAATCTGCCACAATTGAAGAACGCCTGACACTACTCAGTCGGTCCCATGCTCCAACGGAAAGTACGGAGGAGATCACTCCGCCGGCATCAGTTCAAGTTACGGCGATCGAACTACCGCCCGAAGGGTCAACAGAGGAAGCTGACGAGGAAGTTGCCAAATATATCTCTGCCCATACAGCCGAAATCACAGCTGACGCGGAGAAGCCATTCCAGCCAGTCGGAGGAATCGAAGGACTGCCGGTCGAAGCGATTAACCCCCAGGAACCCGTCACTGCGATCACAGAAATTGCCTCGCCCATCGTGGCAACTGCGGAAGGTGGAACTCAAGCCATTGCCGGTGCCGCTGCTGCGGCAAAGACAGCGCCCTCGCCAGCCAGTCCTGCCGCTCAATCGCGGGGCAGTGCGTTGCAGCGAATTTCCAAGCTGGACGTTAAGGGAAGAATTCAACTCGCCATGAAAGGCAGCAAAGAAGAGCGCGCATTGCTGGTGCGTGATGGCACAAAAATTGTTGCGCTTGCTGTCTTGGATTCTCCAAAAATAAGTGACAGCGAAGTGGAAAAATTTGCCAGCCAGAAAAATGTCCTGGAAGCCGTGCTTCGCGCCATCCCACTGAAGCGGCGTTTCATGAAGCAGTACAACATCGTGCGCAACCTGGTTTTCAACCCGCGAACTCCAATTGACGTCTCTCTCGGCTTGATGAAAAACATACTGGTTGCGGACCTGAAG
>JBOGLB010000483.1:0-9832 GCA_050745965.1 Terriglobales bacterium
GTCCAGCGCCACTTTCGCCCAATGCTTCACGTCTTCTTTTACTTTGATCTGATTCACGATGTTGCCTTCGGTTAGGTTCTCCAATACCCAGCACAGATGTTGCGGCGAGATGCGATACATCGTGGTGCAGAGACATCCGGACTCGTTCAGCGTGATCACTTTCTTTCCTTCAGCCGCAAATTCTTTGCCCATGCGATTGACCAAATGAATCTCTGTGCCCACTGCGAACATTGTTCCCGATGGCGCGTTGCGAATCATTTTCAGCAAGCCTTCAGTCGAGCCGATGCCGTCAGCTTTTTGGCAGACTTCCCACCGGCATTCGGGATGCACGATCACGCGAATCCCGGGATATTTTGCGCGGACATTGTCTACATGCTCGGGGAGGAACCGCTGATGCACGGAGCAATGTCCCTTCCATAAAATTACTTTGGCTGCCTTCATTCGCTCGCGAGTCAGTCCACCGTTCGGTAAATACGGATCCCAAACCACCATTTCGTTAAGCGGGATTCCCATCGCATATCCGGTGTTGCGGCCTAGGTGCTGATCAGGAAGAAAAAGGATTTTCTGCTTGTGTGGCGCGGGGACCCCCGCCCGCGTCTTCGCAAATCCCCATTTAAATGCCGCACCCGCATTCGACGACGTGCAAACAACCCCGCCGCGCTCTCCACAGAAAGCTTTAATCGCGGCAGTCGAATTCATATAAGTAATCGGGGTGGTGCCCTCGCCAAATTCGCTGGTTAAGCCGGCGGCGACGATGTGCTCCCAGCAATCCTCAACCTGTGTAATTTCGGCCATGTCGGCCATGGAGCATCCCGCATTGAGGTCGGGCAGAACGGTCACCTGACCGGGGTGGCTCAGAATGTCGGCACTCTCGGCCATGAAATGCACGCCGCAAAAGACGATGTACTTTCCTCCGGCCTGCGCCGCTTGCTGAGCGAGCCTATAAGAGTCGCCGCTAAAATCGGCGAAGCGAATGACCTCATCGCGCTGATAGTGGTGGCCAAGAATGACACATTCGTGGCCCAGAATTTTACGCGCGGCCGCAATGCGATCGTCCATTGTGTTGTCGGGCAGGACGAGATAATTTTCCAGACTGCAAACTTCCGGTGCTGCGGTTGCCATGTTGTTCACGCTTTCAGCTCCGGACGCGTAGTCGCTTGCGGTTTCCCGCAGCTAATCACGCCCTTACCGGAACGGGGATGTTGAAAGCCAATCAGCAGCTACAGCCAGTTCACTGTGCGACCCTTTGTCGCACCCAACCGGCGGGGATGTTGAAGCCGCTATTACTCCATATCAATTACTAAGATGCTCGGAACCCGGAGAAAGTGACAATTTTGCTTCTGCAAGAGTCACCGTCGCAGGTCACCAAGCGATCTATCGCCATTATTGTGCACTTTTGAAGGCGCGCAGCGCAATGGGTTGACGATATGGCACGGGCACTCCTGCCAGCGAAGTATACGGGGCACTGCCTCCGGCGCAAGGTTTCCGAGCGTTGCTCGGATGGACAGTCCGGGGGCGGCAGTCCTCACGTGAGCATTCTACTAACGGCTTCTTGTATTCGACGGATCTGCGCTGGTGGCCGTATCAACGTCTATGTAGATTTTGTTGGTAATTCCCGGCGCGTAGCATTTCCCATCCGCGGCGTAATTTGCCGGACATCCCACCGCAAAATCCATTCGCTTAGGGGACTGAGCAAACTGCCATATATCCGCGAACCGGGTTCCGCTACTTGCCGGTGATAACGAGTCATTTGGAAACGCGCATCCCGGCGACGGAGGACATTGGTCATTCGCGACAAAATAGACGATGCTGCGTCTTCCTGCGTGGTGGCCGATATCGTCGGCCGTCACAATATTCTGATCATCTTTCGCGGCGATGCCGGAACAATAAACTCCAGCATGGAAACCGGAAGCATTGACGCCATCCACCCAGGCGTAGATATAAGCCTTTTGCTCGGGCAGCATGCGTCCGCCATCTTCCTGATCAAGAAAGATGATGGAGCATGCCGCAAACCCCTCGCGACGCGCCGCCGCTGCACCTGCACGCGCATCGGTTGTTCCCAAGCTTCGAGCCTTCGCAACGGATTTCAATTCGGCGTCGAGGCGCCCGTTGAACAGCACCAGAAACCCAAATCCCGCCGACTCGATGGTGCTTCTCTTGCCTGCCCAATTATTAGAGGTTTCCCCCGGAGGATTGTTCAGCCAATATCCCGCGAAGGAAAAAGTCTGGCGAAGGTCTGGAAGGTTTTGGTCGCCGGGATAATCGTTACGATCAAAACCTAAATAGGAATTTGGCGGGGATTGCGCACTTGCGAGCGCGCCGATCAAAACAGAGAAAACAACGATCAGCCTAAACGCCATTAGCGCGGTTGTGAATCAGTGACAGAAATTCGGTTCGAGTTTCCTGCTCATTGCGGAAGCATCCCAGCATTGACGATGTGACTGCCGCTGAATGCTGCTTTTCGACGCCGCGCATCATCATGCACAGATGACGGGCTTCAATCACGACACCGACGCCCTGTGGCTCAATGGCGTTTTGGATTGTTTCCGCAATCTGCGTGGTGAGCCGCTCTTGGATTTGCAGACGCCGCGAAAAGATTTCGATCAGGCGCGGAATTTTGCTGAGTCCGATGACCTTGCCGTTGGGAATATATGCAACGTGTACTTTGCCGAAGAATGGCAGCATGTGATGCTCGCAAAGGCTGAACATCTCGACATCTTTCACGATTACCATTTCGTCGTAAGTCACAGTGAAGAGCGCCGCCTTCAACATGGCGTCTGCATCTTCTCTATATCCCTTCACGAGGTGCTGATATGCGCGATGAACCCGGTCAGGCGTGCGAACCAGCCCCTCGCGGTCAGGATCTTCTCCCAGCCGCACAATCATCTCGCGGACGAGATCTTCGAAGCTTGCGCTGGTGACGGTGGGATCAGCCACCGAGATAGAAGCATTCGCCTTGCGAGAATCCGCGGTCATTTGCGGAACTCCTCGCCGCCGGAATACTCGAAGGAATTCATCATAGTTTCTTCAATGCGTACCCTTTCCAGATGAGCCAGCTTGAATCCACGATGCAGAATCTCGTGGATCACCGTGCAAAGATTTTCTGTAGTCGGAACGATTTCGCGGAATTCCGGAATCATATTCAGGTTCTGCACATCGAAGCGCTCCACAATTTCGCGGTGCACGAAGCCATCCAGGTCGGTGAGATTGCAGACCATTCCTGTCTTGTCGTCAACGCGTCCGCTCACAGTAATTTCCAGCGAATAATTGTGGCCGTGGCCGAAGGGATTGTTACATTTTCCGTACGTCTGAACATTCTCGCGTTCGGTCATGGCATCGCTGTGCAAACGATGTGACGCAGAAAACATATAGCGGCGGGTAAGATGCGCCTTCACGCTTCCCCGTAGAAATCAACGAAGAGATCGGGAGTTTCGTAAACCCGCACCCGGTGCAATTGCGCGGCTGTGAGTTTAGGCTCAAGCCGCTGCCAGATGGCAATGGCGAGATTTTCCGTGGTTGGAATTCGATTCAGGAATTCAGGAAGCTCTTTATTGAGGAAGCGATGGTCGTAGGCGTCGAGCACTTCCCTGTTTAGAATTTCCTTCAACTGTTTCAGGTCAACTACGAATCCCGAGCGGGGATCAATCTCGCCTTTCACCGTGACCTCGAGAGTGTAATTGTGGCCGTGGCCATTGGGATTATTGCATTTTCCGAAGATGCGCTGATTCTCTTCCGGAGCGAAATCGGGATTGTCATAGTAGTGCGAAGCGGAAAATTCGGCTTTGCGGGTTAGATAGATCATTTGTTCTTGTTCTTTTTCTTGTTTAGGAATAGACGCTTGCCGAGCTTTGTTCGGCTGGACAGCCGCGGGCGGCTGTCCCCACCTGGCCGCTACCTTGGTATGTTCTTCCCTTCCAATTTACCTGTCCCTTCTTGTGACAGAGTTGCGAGCGGATCAAAAGATACGAAAATAATGGCAGGCCGAATATTGAAAGGAGATTCGCGCCAAACCGGAAGTGAGCTTTCCGAATTCGCAACAGGAATCGCGAGTAGAGCGACGCCGCTATCCCCGTGGCTACAACAGATGTGAGCGACTCTCCATGAATCGCAGAAACGCACGCAGCAATCGCCGTTCCCGAAAATACCGTGAATTCAGCAAACCGCAACGCGGCCAACCTGAGCGGGGACGGAAATAGTAGCGCAAGATTCTTCGTCCAACCTTCTCGGAGTTGAGCGATGCTGCGGTACATGCGGGTGCGGACGGCATCGCCTCCGTAACGAAATCGGAGTTTTCGTCCCGAAGCCTTAACGGCGCGCGCGAGGTCCACATCTTCCAGCAGATTGGATGCCACGGTCTTGTGTCCTCCAACGGCGTCGTAGGTGTCGCGCGTGATCAACAGATACTGTCCATTGGCCGCGGCTGCCGGCGATGCGGGATCACTCACCTGGGCAGGACGATACGTCGCCGCCAGTTCGGCGAAGATTACCGGCATCAATGCCTTCTCCCAGAAACTGTGTACTTCCTGTTCCGGAGAATACGACAACAAAGAAGCACTGTGCTGTTGCGCTTCTGCAATCGCCCGCGCCAGCGAACCGGCATAATGCACCGTGTCCGCATCGGTAAATAGCAACCATGCGCCGCGAGCTTCGTTTGCGCCCGCGAATACGGCGCTATTCTTACCCGTCCAACCAGCCCGCAACGGCGGAGCGTTGATCACGCGCACTCCGGCAAATGATTCCGCGATCTCGCCGGTTCGATCCGTGGATCCGTCATTGACGACGATGATCTCGAAACTCACTCCGGTCTGCGCGACTAGAGACTCGAGACAACGGCCCAGGCATGCTTCCTCATTGCGAGCGGGCACAATGATCGAGACGGTCGGATCAGTCGAAAGTCGCTCGGAAGAGTCCATATCAGAATTATCGTATTATAGTTTTGTGAGACGTGCTTCCTTCCTGATTGCATCCCTAACCCTATTTTTGGCTGGTTGTTACAACAATTCGCAGCCCCGCATGATCGGCAAACCGGCCCCTCTATTCACGGTTCAGGATTCAGACCGCAAAATTTCCTTAAGCGACCTTCGAGGAAAGGTAGTGGTTCTGAATTTTTGGGCAACCTGGTGTCCGCCGTGCGTTGACGAATTGCCCTCTCTTATTCAAATGCAGCAGCGAATGAAGGATCACGGAGTGGTAGTCCTGGCCGTTAGTGTGGACGATGACAAGACCGCCTATGACCACTTTTTGAAAGACTACAACGTCAACCTGTTGACGGTCCGCGACACTGATCACAAAAGCAACAATCTATACGGCACCGTCAAATTCCCTGAGACTTACATCATTGACCGGAACGGCATTGTCCGGCGCAAATTTATTGGTGCAGTGGATTGGACCCAGGCCGACGTTCTCGATTACCTGGGCAAACTCTGAGCGCATTCCCCTCGATTAAACATGACTCTAACTATTGTCTTTGCGAACCTGCTTCAGCAGGTGAGTAATCTGCTTTTTGCACGAACAAAAAAGCAGCAAATTCCTCTGCGGCTCACGCTGCCTCGGAAATGACAACTCTTAAGGAGACACAGGTGAACATTGCTCACCCGAACAGCCCCGGGCAGTTGTCCCCCACGTGGGAATTGCAGGTCCTCGCCGTTCTACAATCCAAGCGTGAAGAATTGGGACGTAATTATTATCGGCGGCGGAATTATTGGTCTCTCGCTGTCCATCGAATTGCGTAAGCAAAACGCGCGTGTGCTATTGGTCGAACGCGGGGAGCCTGGACGCGAAGCTTCGCACGCCGCCGCAGGGATGCTGGCCGACTCCGATTTTGATGATTCCTCACCATTGAAACTACTCGCATCGGCGAGCGCGCGCATGTATCCGGAATTCGTGCACGAATTACAAGATGAGTCTGGAATCAACTGCGATTTGCGCGATCAGGGCACGCTACAGTTTCCCCCGGCGAGAGATAATATCTTGACGGAAATCGGCTCCGCCGGTGTGAACCTGTCCGTGTGGGGCGGACACTCTTGTCCGCCGCCTTTGCTCCTTTCGCGAGAAGAGATCGCCGCACGAGAGCCTGCCCTAGTCCCGCCATCAGAAACAATCGCCTATATAAAAGAGCGAAGCGTTGATCCGCGCGCCCTGACCGAAGCTGCCGTCAAAGCCGCGAAACACCGTAGCGTGGATATTTCTTCCGGATCGGAAGTCCTCGAAGTGATGTCGTCAGAAGGAAAAACAAAAGGTATCCGCACCGCCAAGACCACTTACAACGCTCCCGTCGTGGTCAACTGCGCGGGAGCATGGGCCGTGCAAATTGGTCCGCTGCGACTTCCCACGCGGCCCGTGAAAGGTCAGATGCTCTGCCTGGTACAAGGCCCTGTGCTTCGGCACGTGATCCGCTCTGCCGATGTGTACATTGTGCCGAGAAGCGATGGGCGAATCCTCATCGGTTCGACCGTCGAGGAAGCGGGTTTTGACAAACGCACAGATCCAGACATGATTCGCCGCCTGCATGATGCTGCAACACTTCTCATTCCCGCGCTGAAGCAATCGCGAATTTTGGAGGCGTGGGCAGGCCTGCGCCCCGGCACTCCGGATAACTTGCCCATTCTTGGCGAGACTGCCGTTCCCGGATATTTTGTGGCGACAGGACATTTTCGCGATGGCATCCTGCTGTCCCCCATCACGGCGCGTTTGGTGGCGCAAGTCATAAGCGGGAAACAGCCCGACTACGACCTCTCCCTGTTCTCAGCAAGGCGTTTTGAGAACTGAGCGATAAACGAGTCGTCGCGATATATTATTGTTCCTCTCTTTAATGTGCACGTGAAAGGGAACCCTTATGGCGTCTCCTGCGGTTGATTACGCTCGTGAAAATAAGCAGCGGTTCTTAGGCGAACTCAAGAACCTGCTTCGCATCCCCAGCATCAGCACTCTGCCTGAACACAAATCCGATGTGCAACGGGCCGCAGATTTTGTAGCGACTGAATTGCGTCGTATCGGAATGCAGAACGTGTCAGTCATTCCGACCAAGGGTCATCCTCTAATCTATGCCGACTGGTTGAACGCGCCGGGAAAACCGACTGCACTTTGCTACGCGCATTACGATGTCCAACCCGCCGAGCCATTAGATGAATGGATTTCGCCGCCGTTTGAGCCGACCGAGCGCAACAACAACGTCTATGCTCGCGGCGCAGTGGACGACAAAGGACAGCTTTGGATGGAGATCAAAGCCGTCGAAGCACTGATGCGGGGACATCAAGGCAAGCTCCCGATTAACGTAAAATTCATCATTGAGGGCGAAGAAGAAGTTGGAGGCGAATCAATCGCCGCTTACGTTCGTAAAGAAAAGACCAAGCTCGCGGCCGACTTTGCGCTGGTGTGCGACACCGAACTTTTTGCCAACAATCTCCCGACGCTGTGTGTGGGATTGCGCGGCCTTATCTACACTGAGATCGAAGCAATTGGAGCGAAGACAGACTTACATTCTGGAATGTACGGCGGGGCTGCGCCGAACCCCTTATTCGGACTGATCGAAATTATCGGCAAGCTGAAAGACTCCAAAGGACGTGTGCTTATCCCCGGTTTTTATTCCAAGGTAAAAGCTCCGTCAGCCGCCGAATTAAAAGCATGGAAGCGGCTACCTTTCAACGAAGAGCATTATCGAAAGACCGAAGTAGGCTCCAACGTCCTGACGGGAGAGCCCGGATTCTCTGTGCTGTACCGCACGTGGGCGCGGCCCACGCTCGAGGTTCATGGCATGCCGGGCGGATTCACGGCGGCGGGCGCGAAGACCGTTATTCCCGCCAAAGCTTCGGCCAAAGTTTCTATGCGCCTGGTACCGAATCAGGACCCGGACGACATCCTCAACAGGTACAAGAATTACGTCAAGAAGCTCACGCCAAAAGGCATTCAGACGAACATCAAAGTTTGGAGTAAGGGCCGGGCATGTGTGGTCGGCACTGACAATAGGTACGTGAAGGCATCAACCGAAGCGATGCATGAGGTATTCAGAAAAGATACGGTGTTCATTCGCTCCGGGGGTTCCATTCCCATCGTGACCGATTTTCAGGACGTGCTAAAGATTCCGTCGGTGATGATGGGATTCGGTTTGCCGGACGATAATTTGCATGCGCCGAATGAGAAGTTTCACATCCCAAATTTCCATCGCGGCATTGAATCCATCTGCTTATTTTTCGAAAGGCTGGGCGGGACGAAGAGGTAGTTTCCTGTTTCGAGTTCCCTGTTTCGGGAAATTCGCCGGAGCAATACTTCCTAATTACTGAGGAGGCGGCGGTTGCTTTTCTTGCGCGTCGCCTGGATCCGATTGTTCCGGCGGCATAGGTGTTCCGAAGGCTTGCACGGGTGGTTCCGGATCAGGTGCAGCTTGGGCCATAGCGGGCTGAGCAGAACCGCAAGGATAAACAACTGCCTGGGGTGTGCCGCCTTCTTTTGGGGTAAGCACTACCCGCCGAATGCCTCCCGGGTCGCGTTCAGATCCAACCACAATAAAATTGAAATGCGAGCCATTTAATAGAGACGCTAAGACCTCTTTAGGAGCTCCCGGACCCAGGCTGGTGAAAACTTGCTCGGATTCGGCACCCGCGGGAATCGAAATATCTGCTCCGGTCCGGCGGCGAACTTCGGAAAGAACTTCAGAGAGGCTTGCTTTATTCGCTCGAATGCTCAAGAGTCCATTTTCAAATGCTACTTCTACTCGGGGGTTTTGAGCCGGGACCGCCAAAGCCGGCGCAGTGGCACGCGCTTGCTCTACCGGCTGCACATGCTTGTCGGAGAGCCCAGTCGCGATGGGCGAGCGTTCGATGGAGACAATCGTTTCCGGCGCAGCGTCCGCATCGGCAACCGGAGCGCTTCGATTCGCCTCAACGCCGACGGCGGCATTCGAACCAAATTTCACGACCACGGTATTCCCGGATGGAAATAGCTCATAAGGTTGGGCCGACTTCAAATCCAAAACAACCCGCGTTACAGGAGGGTTGGAAGAAAAAAGTCCTATTCTGGCATCCTTCACATCGCCTCGGTTTATCTCGAGGGTATGCAAGCCTCTGGCTGGAACCGCACCAGGAAAATCCAATATGAGCCTGTCCGGGCCTTGAATTACTTGAGAAGTCGGTTTAACCGGTCCACTGGCGGCAATCTCAAGTTCCAAAACGCTTCCCGTGAGTACCGAAATTCGGCGAATTGTGCGAACACCGCCGGCAGAGCCTTCTCCGTGCACAAACGACGCGGCTAAGCACAAGCCAACGGCCAACGCGCTCCCGATTGATTTATTCGCAAAACGCCGCATGATTTAGATCAAATGTTAGCAGGGTCAGGGAAGATATTGAAAAACTTCGGTAGTTGTACCATAAGGAGAAGTACATCGGCAGAAAAGCTTATCTGCGGAATCGAACCAGTCGAATTTTTCTCGAGACCAACCCCAAACACAAAATAATCGCTAATATCTCCGCGCAAGCCAACGTCAAAGTGCCGGGTTCCGGAACCGATACCGGTGGAGAAACCGGGGCCGGGCCGGGACCTGGGCCCGGGTTAGTCGGGGCCGCTCCCCCTCCCGGGACTAGAGGCGAACCAATCGGCAGATATCCCCCGCCCAATGGCGAAGACCCACCTGGACCGAGGGCGATCAGACCTGCGGGCGCCAATGCTGGGGCTCCCCACCCCGGCCCGGGCCGAGACTCCAACGCCGAGTGAAAATTGCCTGGAAAAGGCACTCTCGTTGAACTGCCAATCGGACCATCAAACTCAGCAACTGCCGGCTCCTCGGGAGACGTCTTTTTTTGAGGAAGTACCGACACTTGATTACCGCAACGGGTTCGGG
>JBOGLB010000484.1:0-3347 GCA_050745965.1 Terriglobales bacterium
GTATAACGCGTTCCACGAAACCGATTCCTCGCTCATGGAGATCAATCCCTTCATCACATGCACCGATGGCCGCCTTTTCGCGCTCGACGCCAAGATGGCTTTCGACGACAATGCCATGTACCGCCATCCCAACTTGAAGGAACTGCGCGATGTCACGGAAGAAGACCCGCTTGAGGTCGAGGCCTCGAAGTATGGGTTGAATTACATCAAGCTCGAAGGCAACGTGGGCTGTATGGTAAACGGCGCCGGGTTGGCAATGGCGACAATGGACATCATCAAGTATGCGGGCGGAATGCCGGCGAATTTTCTCGATGTGGGCGGCGGCGCGAATGCCGAGCAGGTCACGCATGCGTTCGAAATCCTGCTTAGCGACAAGAGCGTGAAAGCAGTGCTGATCAACATTTTTGGCGGCATCCTTCGTGTAGATACTCTCGCGAAAGGAGTGGTCGAGGCTGCCAACAAAACTAAAATCCAGCTTCCAATCGTGCTGCGGCTCGAAGGCACAAACGTGGAAGAAGGAAGAGAAATTCTGAAGCAATCAGGATTCAACTTCATCGTTGCCGAAACCATGAAAGATGCCGCCGAAAAGGTAGTCGCGGCGGCAGCGCAGATATAGCGACACAGATATAGTGACAAAGATAAGAAATCATTATGAGCATTCTTGTAGACCGATCCACGAGAGTAATTGTTCAGGGCTTGACCGGACGTGAAGGAACTTTTCACGCCAAGGCATGTGCGGAGTACGGCACCAATATCGTCGGTGGCGTTACGCCTGGCAAGGGCGGCGCCACCCACGAAGGATGGCCCGTTTTCAACACGGTTCAAGAGGCGGTTGACCAAACCTCAGCCGATGCATCAGTAATTTTCGTACCGCCGCCGTTCGCCGCGGACGCAATTATGGAAGCCGCCGACGCCGAGATTGAACTGATCGTGTGCATCACGGAGGGAATACCCACTCTCGACATGGTTCGCGCATGGGAATATTTGCAAGACCGGCGTTCGCGGCTCATCGGACCTAATTGCCCCGGAATTATTTCTCCGGGAAAATGCAAGATCGGTATTATGCCGGGACGGATTCACCTCGAGGGTCCGGTCGGCATTGTTTCTCGTTCAGGCACTTTGACGTATGAAGCGGTTTATCAGTTAACGACCCGTGGTATCGGGCAATCTACGGCGATTGGTATCGGCGGAGATCCAATTATCGGAACGAGTTTTACCGACACGCTGGAATTCTTCAATCGCGACCCCCAAACTGAGGCCGTGATTATGATCGGCGAAATCGGCGGAAGTGCAGAAGAAGCCGCTGCGGAATACGTGAAGACTCGCATGAAAAAGCCGGTCATAGGATTTATAGCCGGCCAAACCGCGCCTCCGGGGCGGCGGATGGGTCACGCCGGTGCGATTATCTCAGGTGGAAAGGGAACTGCGGAAGAGAAAATTAGCGCGATGGAAGCGGCAGGTATTCGTATGGCGCGGTCTCCCGCGGACATTGGGGAAACTGTGGCCGCAGCGATTGGAGTTGCTGCCAGGGCGTAAAGATCTGAATGAGGATCGCAATCAAAATATGAAAACATTGCAGCGTACTTTTACCATCGTCAAACCTGATGCCGTCCAAAAAAATGCGGTCGGCGACATCATTGAGCAGTTCGAAAAGAATGGCTTCCGCATTCTCGCCATGAAGATGCTGGAGATCTCGAAACATCAAGCGGAGCAATTTTACGCAGTGCATGCCGCGCGCCCCTTTTTCAATTCGCTTACAGAGTTTATGTCCAGCGGGCCGATTGTGGCTCTTGCACTCGAAAAAGAGAATGCAATCGCAGATTTGCGGCAGCTAATGGGAGCGACGAATCCCGCGAACGCCGAAGAGGGCACGATCCGCAAGAAATGGGCCACCAGCATAGAGCACAATGCGATCCACGGCTCCGATGGAGACGACACAGCCCGCTTTGAGCTGAGTTATTTTTTCGCGGGATACGAGCTGGCGCAGTAGGTCTCAGTACCGCTAATCGAGGCGGTGTGCTGGTGTAGTCAGTAGTTGGGAGGTTTTTATGCCAATGGTTCAAATTACGATGTTGACAGGCCGCACCGCTGACCAAAAACGCAAGCTGGCACAACGTATCACGGACGCAATTGTCGAAGAGGCAGGATCACCTCGCGATGGCGTGATGATTGCTTTTCATGAGGTATCGAAGGAAAGTTATTCGTCCGGCGGGGTGCTGATGGCGGACAAAAGTAAATGAACTCATCGGGTCTTTAGCCCAAGGGCTCGTACAAATGTCCCTCGATCCGATCGGCAATCCTCGGAAGGTCTTTTTTGGCGAATTGAAGAAAATGCGGCGATGCCCGATGGGCTTCAATAGCTGCGTCGTCCTGGTATTGTTCGTAAATAAAAAATCTCCGTGGCTCGGTCTTATGGCGATGGACCTGATACATGACACAGCCCGGCTCTTTGCGTGATTCTTCCGTCAGCTTGGAAAATATCGCGGCAACATCTGCTTCCCGCCCCGTTTTAGCCATCCACGTGACTGTTAGTACTACCATCCCCACCTTCCCTAAGTTTTTGTTTTTTGATCGGTCAAGGATTTTAGATCAGCTGCAAACTCATCAACCACCATGGTTTGCTCTCGTCCCGGTCCAGTGGAAACCATTCCGATACGAGCGCCACTCTCTTTTTCAACAAAGTCCAGATATTTCCGGGCAGACTTTGGAAGCTTCTCCAATTCGGTGATTCCCGCTGTCGAGCTCTGCCATCCGGGAAGAGTCTTATAAACACATTCGATATTGTCATAACCGCTGGCATGCGCGGGAATTTCGTCGGAAACATGGCCATTAATCTTGTAACCAACGCATACTGGAATCTCGTCCAGTTCATCCAGCACATCGAGCTTCGTGACGACCAGCCACGAAACGCCGTTAATCATGACAGCGTAGCGCAGCAGCGGTAAATCCAACCAGCCACAACGGCGCGGGCGTCCGGTCACAGCACCGTATTCGTTGCCTCGAACCCGTAGAAGGTCCCCAGTCTTATCCAGAAGTTCGGAGGGAAAAGGACCACCGCCAACCCTCGTACAGTACGCCTTGGTCACGCCGATTACTGTGTTGATCGAGGTCGGCGGAACGCCGCTGCCTGTCGAAGCACCGCCGGAAGTCGCGCTCGACGAGGTAACGAAGGGATATGTGCCCAGATCAATATCGAGCATGGTGCCCTGTGCGCCTTCGAACATCACCGACTCGCCATTGGCAATAGCGCGATTCAACAAGGCGGCCGTGTCGCAAACAAATGGCGCGATCTTCTCGGAAGCCGCGGCGTATTCCTCATACATCGAGTCCGGGTCCAGGGGTTCGGA
>JBOGLB010000485.1:0-2959 GCA_050745965.1 Terriglobales bacterium
ATGGAGCCATAAAAATAGCGATCAAATATCCTGGACTGTTTGCGTTTTCCGGCAGTCTCAGTGGCGCGCTAAATGCTGGCCAAAACCTGTACGCTCTCAGGCCAGAATTTCGTGACAAGCTGCTAAAAGTTTTTGGACCTGAGGGAAGTCATACCCGAGCTGACAATGACGTGTTCAAATTGTTGAAGGTTCCGCATGATACACCGTATCCATACTTTTATTTAGCTTGCGGCACCTCAGATTTCTTTTTGAATACAAATCGCGCCTTTGCCGCAGAGCTTTCTTCCCGAAAGATCCCTTACGAGTACCACGAGACTGCCGGTGGGCACGAATGGGAATACTGGAACGGCGCGCTTGGGCCGATGCTGGCGGCCGTCGGGCGCGCTATCGGCCCCCCGCAAGCAAATCAGAAGAGATAAACCCAGGATTGCGTCTCATGGCGCCTTGCCGTCCTGGTTTAACCAGGCGACTAAATCAACTGCGCGCAGAACGAATAGCACCGCTGAGGATTTCGAATAAAGATAGCGTTGATATCGTTTTGGCTCAAGCCGGCACTCTTAAGACGCGGAACAAATTCATGCAGCAAAAAGCGGAGACCAGGACCTCCTCCGTATGATCGCCAGTATTTTCGTCGAGCCGCATCCATACCGAGCAGAATTTGTTCACCATAGCCTTCCGCGAACATGCTCAGGACGACGTCGAGAGTCGGATTTCCATTGCCTTCAGGCCAGCGGAAGGCGGAATCGTATTCGAGCATCACTCCACTCGATAGGATTTCTTTGTGATACGCCGGATCGGGTTTTCGGTCGGTGTGTGAGAGAACAACATGAGCCAACGATGCGCCATGTTCCTGAAATAGTTGAACCTGATCAATTGCGCCCTCGCCGCGTTCGGTATGCGTCAAGATCGGCGCGCCAGTTCTTTTTTGAGCGATGACCGCAGCCTCGATCACTCTCTGTTCGTGCAAGGTTGCCTGCGCACCGCTTGTTGCAACCTTAATCACGCCTGCTTTATGCGGTGTTCTGAAAACGGATGGCCCATTGTAATCACGAGCATCAATTCCATCCTCAATATCGGCGACAAATAATTCCGCAATTTCTTCGACTGAAAGATGCTCTCCCCAGTGCCCGGGCGGATAGTACTTCTGAAGATGAAGCCCGGTAGGGCAAACGATGTTAACGCCGGTGCGTCGCGTAATCTCGGCTAGTTTGACAGGATTTCGTCCGCCACCACAGGGCATCGAATCAACCAGAGTCTTTCCTCCCGCGTCGCGGAACTCCAGAACATCCCCGCAGGCAAGCTCGACTGAATCCAGGAGAAAATCCGGGTTGCAGAAAGTCGCAAAGCTCGGGTCAATAATGATGTGCTCGTGAGCGTAGCAGACGCCCGCTGTGTCGGCGTCAATGTCGCCAGTCACCGTCCTTATGAATGCCATTCTTGGTCCAGAGACAAAATTGCCCGATTTTCTCGGAGCCTATCTTGCAGATTTAAAACTTTCAGTTCACGTGGCGACTGCTTCAGCGTCACGCACATCGTGCCGGCAGTTCCAGCAGCCTGTCCCATAGCCATGCACTGCGCCATTGAACGGACACTGGCATGGGCGTCATGGGTTGCGGAGAAACAGCGACCAGCTACCAGGACATTTTCAAGTTCGAGTGGGATCAGACTGCGAAATGGGATGCCCACACAGCTGCCATCGGGAAGATATTGCCAGTGAGTGTCCTCCCCCGCATGGTGGTCCTCAATAGGGGCTCCGCACAGGCCGATCTGATCTTCGAATTGCTTCGCGCCGAGAACATCCTCACGCGTCAGTCTGTACTCGCCTTGAATGCGGCGAGTCTCGCGTACGCCGATCTGGGTTCCAAACGCGACCAATTCAGCGTTGGCATAACCCGGAATTTCTTGCTTGAGGAATCGCAAATACTCGAGCGCCTGCCTCCGGCCTTCTATTTCTGCGCAGGAGAGCAACTCGGGGTCGCTGGCATTTTGGAATTGACCATTCTTGCTCGCAAAGGATTGGACGCGAGTCATATTGGTCGCCATAACACCCGGAATGGGTGTCGGATGATCGCTGCCCTCGCGGCGGGGCAGATCGAATTCCCCGGATTGCGATGCCGCAGCCATTCGCGCATGGAACTCCTGTTTCGAAACAATCTTGCGAAGTGCCGTATCCACGTTAGCGACCTTGAAAGTCGTAGTGAGCGTTTGTGCCGGTTCGTGTTCCCCTGCTAGTTCAAAAGGTGCGTGCGCAAAGTAGCAAAGGTCGGCATCGCCGGTTGCATCAATGAAAAAATCAGCGTGAAATTTGCACGGTCCTCGCTTGGTCGCGACAGTCACTGCTTGTATTCGGCCGTTTGAGACATCTACGTCCTGTATCCAGGCGTGCAAAAGAATTTGTGCTCCCGCTTCGAGCACCAGACGTTCCCATACCACTTTCAGGTATTCGGAGTTGTAGGTGATTCCGGTTCCTGCTCCGTAGGTGTTGGGCCGTTCAAAACAGCAGCCGAATCGTTGCAGAGCTGCAACGACATCGTCGGCGATTCCACCCACTACTTTGATGGAACGCGCTCCAGGAGTGTAAAACCCATAGAAGGTGTCGAGAACCCCCGTACTCGTTCCACCCAGGAATCCATATCGCTCGATCAACAATGTTCGCGACCCATTGCGGGCTGCTGCTATCGCCGCAATCGAGCCGCTTGAGCCTGATCCTGCGATGACAACATCGAACTTTTCGTTGAAACTTAAGGTGGACATTGGCTAAAGATCGAAGCATCCTTCAGGGACGCAGCGATCATCTTATTTCCGCATTTCAATCATTGGCGCTTATTATTTATTGCCTATAATACACAAAATAGTTTGATTATGGCCTCAATGAAAGATTAGTGGCTGTCTCTTCGTCGAAATCGCAAAGTCGTCCTCTGTCTTTATTCATGCCGGGACTGGTTGTACAGGCCAATGC
>JBOGLB010000486.1:0-6814 GCA_050745965.1 Terriglobales bacterium
TATTTGCTGTCGCCGATGCGGAAGGCGCAACTGACGGCGGTGGATGAAATGGTTGGGACCACATTAGAAGCGGTGAAGATGATTTTCGCAGATGGCGAGGCGAGAACGATGAACTACTTTAATCGCAAGGACGAGGCGGAAGACTAGAACTGGAAATGCAGATCCCTCGCTTCGCTCGGGATGACAGTTAAGTTTGTTTTGGAGAAGACTAAATGAATCGTACTTATGAATTGATGGTTATCGTGCGGCCGGATATGCCGGAAGAAGATCAGGACAAGCTGATTTCTGCGCTGGAGACTGCGGTAACGTCGTCGGGCGGAGCGGTGAAGAGCGTGGAGAAGATGGGCAAGCGCCGTCTGGCGTATACGGTGCGCCGTTTTCATGACGGCCTGTACATGCTGCTGACGGTCGAGGGAAGTGGCGGACTGGTCCACGAACTGGAGCGGCGGCTCAGAGTCACGGAGCCGGTGATTAAATTTATAACCGTGCGGATTGATGAAGAGCAGAAGCGTCTGGACAAGATCAAGGCGATCAAGGACGCGCGCCGCAAGGCTCCGCCCGCGCCAATAACGCCGGAGGAAGCCGCTCCGGAAGCGCCGGCGGTTACGGCGTAGAGATTTAACGGAGAGACGGGCGGCCTCGCCCGTCAGGTCGGGCGGGAATGCCCGACTCTCCACCGACAACTTTTTAAGGAGAATTATGGCTGACGAAACTAGACCAGCAACAACAGCGAGTACCGGTTCCACAGGCGAACGTCCGGCGACGGAGCGCCCTTCAGGGGAGCGATCTTTTGGTGGGGACCGTCCTGACCGTGGCGAACGGCGCCCACCGCGTCCCGGTGGCGCTGGGCGGGAAGGTGGAGGAGCCGGCGGCCGGAAATATTTCCGGCGCAAGAAAGTCTGCAAATTCTGCACCGAAAAGATCGAGGCAGTCAACTACAAGGACGTTCGGCTGCTCGCGCAATTCGTGGCTGAGAGCGGCAAGATCGTTCCGCGACGGCTGACCGGAGTATGCACGCCACATCAACGGCGGCTTTCCCTGGCGATCAAGCAGGCCCGCAACATCGCCTTGCTGCCATTCGCGGGGCGGGCGTCGTAGGAGCACTTCTCAGTTGTTCAGCTTTCAGTTTTCAAATCGTGTCCAGGGCGGAAAGCGGAAGTCAAGGCAACAGACCCGAAAGTTTTCATAAAACAGGAGTCATCATGGAAGTCATTCTTAAAGAAGATGTCGCAAAACTGGGGACGCGCGGTGATGTAGTGAAAGTCGCCGAAGGGTTTGGCCGCAATTATTTGCTACCGCGGAAGCTCGCGATTGAAGCGTCCAAAGGAAACAAGGCTGTTATTGAGCAGATGAAAGCGGCCACGGTGCGGCGCACTGCCAAAGAAAAATCGAGTGCGGAAGCTCTAGCGAAGCAATTCGAGGGCGTTTCGGTGTCGTTCCAGCGGCGATCGGGCGAGCACGATCAACTATTCGGATCGGTTACTTCGGGAGACATCGCCGACGCGCTGGCGAAAAAGGGGTTCGACCTGGATCGCAGGAAGATTCAGGTTCACGAGCCGCTGAAAACAGTTGGCGAGTTCACCGTTCCTATCAAACTGCATAAGGAAGTGACAGGCCACCTGAGGGTCGTGATTGAAAAGGAAGCTGTCGAATAGTCCATCGCGTGGGGCGGTCCCAACCCGCCCCAACAGCCCCAATCCCACCCAATGGCCTCGGTAATTAGCCGTTTATGCATTAATCGAGAGAACGTCAGCCCTCCAACCCCCTATAATTCCTGCTTACGCACCTGATTCTGGCACGTCTATAACTACGCAAGCGGGAGGAACGGCGATGGCGCCCGGTTGCGGTGAGGACAAGGACAATTTATGCCGGCCGATGCGTGGGCCATTCCTTTTACGATTGGCAGGTGCTCCCCTCCAAATATAATCCGTAACCTGGCGGGAGATGACAGCGGAACGTGGCACCCCCAAACACGGGGCCAAATGGCTGGACAAAGTCTGAGCCGCATTGACGATACGCAACTGGTCCGCGAAGCGCAACGTGGCAATCGCGCAGCGTTCGAGGAACTGGTGCGGCACTACGATCAGGCCGTGCTGCGGCTGGCGATGCACCTGACCGGCTCTGACCACGAAGCCCAGGACATATACCAAGAGGCTTTTCTCAAGGCTTACAAGAGCGTGGGCAGCTTCCGGTTTGAATGTTCTTTTTATACCTGGATTTACCGCATTGTGACCAATCTTTGCCTCGACCATTTGCGCAAGAGGCAGGTAAGAAAGGAAGACGCGCCGGTTGCCACGGATTCCAGCGGAGAGCAATACAACGTGCTCGATAGAGTGCCGGATGGCCGGGCAGGAGCGAATCCGGAACTGGATTTGATGCGGCGGGAACTTGGCGGACGCATCAATCGCGCGCTTGAAAAGTTGACTCCGCGGGAGCGGATGGTTTTCGAACTGAAGCATTACCACGGGCTGAAATTGAGGACCGTCGGCGAAGTTTTGAACACGACGGAAGAGACGGCGAAGAACACGCTGTTTCGCGCGACGCAGAAATTGCGTGGAGCTTTGGGGGACATGCGTTAGAAGCTTCCATGCCTGCCGTTTTTGCGGACGGCTGAACAGCCGGGGGCGGCCGTTCCCACGCGATTCAGTTGGAGGAAATGAAATATGAAATGTGAATGGGTTAAAGAAAATATTCTGCTTTACGTTTACGACGAGGTCGCGGACGATACGCGGTACGAATTGGATCAGCACGTAGCGCGCTGCACGAATTGTGCCGCTGATCTCGAGAGCCTGCGGCGCTTCCGGACTTCGATCTCGCAACCCGTAGTAGATGATCCCTCGCCGAATTTGCTGGCGGCGTCACGCATGAGACTTCAAGAAGCGCTGGAAACCACAGAGCAGAACCGTTTCTGGCGGCGCCTCATTATTGATCCCACTGCGTGGCTTCAGCAGATGCATTTTTCCCCAGCCCTGGCGGCAATGCTTTTGATCGCCGGCTTTGCGGGCGGAATTGGAACAACCTACAAGATGGCAAGCCGGAATGGCGGGAATTTTTCCAATTCACCTTCCGCTATAAACCAACCCGCCTCCGAGTCTTCCATCAGCGGGATCCGTTCTATCAGCCAGCAACCTGGAAGCAAGCAAGTCAGCATTCAGTACGACACAGTCTCAACCCAGCAGACCCAGGGCTCGCTAAACGACGAGCGCATACAGCAATTGCTGCTTTTTGCCGCCCGCAACAATTACAACTCGGGCGTGCGCATGGATTCGGTGGATTTGCTTACGCAGCAACCCAGCGATCCGCACGTTCGCGAAGCGCTGATGTACGCCTTGCGCTATGACTCGAATCCGGGAGTGCGTCTCAAGGCGTTGGACGGACTAGGGCCGTTCGTAAAGGACGATCTTCGAGTCCGCGACGCTGTGCTCGAAGGGTTAATGTCAGATTCGAATCCTGGAGTTCGCACTGAGGCATTGCGCTTAATCGAACCGGTTCGAGCGGACAGCAGCGTGCGCATTGTCCTGCAAAAGTTGGCAGCCGGCGACCACAACCGGTATATCCGTTCTCAGGCAAGAACACTGTTGGCGCAAATGCCGGAGATAGATTGAAAGGGAAGTTACATGCTGAATAGACTCACTAAACTCGTTGCGGCGCTGCTGATATTGTCGCCGCTGCTGCGCGCGCAGGAAACCCGTGTTTACCAGGACGGCGCGAATTGGACTCGCGAGATTACCGGGACGTTGCCGGTTGCACGCAACCTGCATATCAGGGTGGATATTGGCTCGGTCCGGATCGAGGGCGGGTCGCAGCACGGCATCACCTACTCTATTCGCAATCGCGCCCATACTTCGTCCGAGCCAAGCGCGCGTCATCAATTTGACCTGTACAAGATTAATGCTTCCATAAAGGGCGACACTGCATGGATTGTCGGGGAATGTCATGGAACGGACGCGCACAAATTCTCAGGCGAGTTCGTGGTTACGGTCCCGCGTGACATGGATGGAGTGAAGGTAGAAACTGAGGGCGGAAACGTGAGTGCAACGGGTATCGGCGGGCGTTTTGACACGCAAAGCGGCGGGGGCAGCATCCACCTTGATGATTTGGGCGGTGTGGTGAATGCCGAAACGGGCGGGGGAAACATTGATGTCGGAAACGTCGGCGGAGACGTCACGCTGCACACAGGTGGCGGCAGCATTCGCGTTGCATCGGCGAAGGGCAAGATCAATGCCGAAACGGGCGGCGGCAGTGTTGTGATTGTTTCCGGACTGCAAGGAGCGGTGCTTGAAACCGGAGGCGGCAGCATACAGGTGCAGCATTGCGATGGAAACCTGAAAGCAACCACGGGCGGAGGCAGCATTGATCTCGGAGACCTGGGAGGGCCGGTGGAGGTTGAAAGCGGCGGCGGGGGCATTCATTTGGCTTCGGCGAAAGGCTCCGTCAACGCCGATACGGGCAGCGGCAGCGTGGAGCTTGACGGTGTGCCATCAGCTCGGGTCGAAACGGGATCCGGTGGAATCGTTGCCAAGTTCGTTTCTTCAAACGGTGTGCGCTCGGATTCGATATTACAAACGGCAGTGGGAGACATCACGGTTTACCTGTCGCCGAGCATGAACATTACGGTTCGAGCCTCGATTGATGCGGCAAATGGCCACACCATCCGCTCGGATTTTCCGGAGATTCGAGTCGCGAGCAATGGCGGAGAATGGGGACCGAAAAGCGTGAGCGCTGAAGGGTCACTGAACGGCGGAGGGCCGATGTTGAAAATAAGAACCAGCGTGGGCAATATCGTGCTCCGGCGCGCCGAACGTTAAGTCTCGCTGAGAGGGTATGAGTATGCGGAAATTAATGAAGGTAAAAAAGTCGGTGATTCTAACGGCTCTTGCAATCGCGGTTGTGGTTGGGGGATCCGGTGTAGCTTATGCGTCCGAGGCGGCTTTCGGATTCTCGTCCGATGGAGCGAGCTCTGAATCCTACCTGGGTGTGGACACTCGCGATATCACGCCCGACCGGCTTGCCGCGCTTCAATTGAAGGACGAGAAAGGCGTCGAAGTAACGATGGTGGACCAGGACGCACCGGCGGGAAAAGCGGGCCTCAAAGATCATGACGTTATTCTCAGTGTCAATGGAAAGGAAGTTGAGAGCGTTGAACAATTGCGTCGCCTGATTCATGAGATCCCCGCAGGCCGGGTGATTACGATTGGACTAAGCCGCAGCGGCCAGCCGATGATGTTGAAGGCGCAGCTGGCCGCACGTAAGAGCGGCTTCGCTATGAACTGGCCTGAAGGTAATAATTTTAGAGTGAACATGCCTCCGATGCCGCCCATGCCGCGAATGCCACAAATATCGGAGATGGATGTTCCTGTATCCATCGTGATTGTTCATTCCTCCACACGCAGCGGATTGATGGTGGAAAATCTGACTCCTCAACTGGGGGATTTTTTTGGAGTTAAGAATGGCGAAGGGATTTTGGTGCGTTCCGTCGAAAAAGGCAGCCGGGGTGAAACGGCAGGTTTTCATGCCGGAGACGTAATTGTCCGCGTGAACGAGGACAAGATTAGTGACAGTGGAGATTTCGCCCGCGCATTGAATTTGCGGAAGGGAAATACGGCAAGCGTGTCTATTCTCCGGGACAGAAAACAGTTGACCCTCACTCTGACGGTTCCAGACCATGGGCCGTCCGGAGTAATTATTAACGAGAGTTCCAATTTGCCGATTAGCGACGCCCGCATGCGGTTAGAAATAGGTCGGGCCCAATCGGAGATCGCGCGACTTCAGCCAGAGATTCAGCGTGAAATGGCGAAGCATGCTGATGAAATCCAACAAGTGCAGAAGGAAATTCAACTGCATACGGCCGATATCCGGCGCATTCAGCCGGAGATTGAGCATGCGACGGCCGCGGCCCGCGTCGAGTTGAAAAAGGAAATGGAAGATTTGCAACTTCAGATAAATCGGCAGAACCTGAAGATCAGAAAATCACTTCAGAACATATTGCCAAGCCAGGCAGACATCTAAGTTCGCTGATCAAGACGAAAGCTGGGGCTCACAAAATTATCCGCTCATCTCCCACTCTTCGAGTTACGTGTTCCCGATCAAGATATTCGAGTAAGGGGATGGCATACTTCCTGCTCACGCCGGCCAGTGCTTTGAATTGAGCTACGTCTAGTTTGGGAGACTTCATCTTTTCAGTCGCCAGGGATTTTCGCAGGACGTCAAGCGCGCTGAAATGAAAAACCAAGTCATCAGAAATCTTCAGCAGAATTTTATCTCGCAGCAGAAGAGTCACTATCTTCTGGGCTCGGGCTTTATCAATCTTCAATCCGGCTAGAACGTCTTTCAGCGCCGGGACTTTCAAGCCCGCGGAAGCGAATGCGGCTTCGATGACTTTCTTGGATTCCGCTTCTTCGTCTTTCATTACCACGCCGCGACCTGGCAGCCGGACGAGATCTTCTGCAAGCTCAATCTTTTTCGACTTGGCAGTTTCATTGAGGAGTTTTTCGAATATCACCGCCGGAACGGGCAGACGCTCCCGCAATTCCTCTTTGCTTATTCCGGCGACAAGGGGATTGTGTTGATGAAAGGCATTGATGGTGGAAACGACTGCTTCTCGAATCTGCTCTATCTCAGCCTTGCCGATGAGAAAATTAGCGATTTGAGCAACGTCAGAAATTGCCGGTAACGCGGCGAGGATTTCCTGCCGCGGGCAGCCAGTTTGAGCCACGGCATCGGCGATGGTGATTCCGCGTGTTCCGGCACGGATCACCCGGGCATGGAGGGCCGCCGTTGAACTTATTTGCAGAGTATTCAAAAAATCCAGATG
>JBOGLB010000487.1:0-12059 GCA_050745965.1 Terriglobales bacterium
CGGTAAAACATATAGGGCTCCTTTTGGAATAAACCCCGAGCCCGGGGGCGCAGAAAGGCTCGCAACACGAAATCACCGCCCGCAAACCGGGGTTACTTCATGGGTCTGGTGTTGCTGAACCCCAGGTCTAAAAGGAAGTTCCGTCGCGAGTAAAAAAAATTTGGTTGCCTTCGCATTGGCCTTGGATCGTCCGCCGCATGACAGCAAGGGTCTCCTCCGAAAGAAAGCTCATTTCTTTTCATCCCGTTTATGGTGAAAGTCGAGCCCGAAGGATGGCTTCGCTCTGGTGCCCGAAATCTTAATCGGAAGTTGGGTTGCATGATTCTTTCTGAAAAAAGGATCAACAGGCCACAGCAAAAACGATTTAAAGCCGGTCACAGTCTGGGAAATCTTTGCGTCCATCCGCAGAATGCCATGAAAGTTCAGAGCTTCGTTTTCAAGTGCGTAAGTGCCGTCAAACGCGAACGTGGCGCCAGGAATCGCGAAAGTCGTTCGGTGCATGGTGATAATCCGATTGTCCAGACCGAACTCCCCCTGTAGCGTTGTGACGCTGCTTCCCGTATCTTTGTCGCTCGGCTTTCCTTGCGCTTTGCGGCTGAGGGCTTCCAGCTTTGTTCTAACTTCTGGCGAGGTAAATTCGGCGTTCTGAATTCGAAATATCCCATTTAACTTCAGGCGTTCCGCCACGTCGCCCGCTCCATGGGGCAGATAGAATTTCGTTTTGAACTGGATTGGGCCGGTCATGAGCGGCTTGTCAGCTTTTACGGCCAGTCTCAGCATGTCTTCGATTCGTCCTTGCTCGACCGTAACGTCGAGTTTTATGTCGCGTCCCTTTTTTTCTGGTGTTTGGACGACTTCGCCATTCGCCACTACCAGTGAATTTAAGAATCGCGCGTTTACAGGATGCAGAAAGGTGTCCCCATTCAACCCGTCCACTGTTGCGGTGAATTGCGTGTGCAAAGCGATTGGGTGTCCGCCGCTGCTAACAGTAAAATCTGGAGTTTCAGTTTCGCCTTGTATTTCAATGCGGTCGAGGATTCCTCCAAATTGTCCACGCGAGGACAGAATTCCGCTGATTCCTTTGAAAACTCCCAAATCCGCTTTCGCAAATGTATAAGTGGCACCTAGAGGCGTTTTGCCGGGCTCGACGGCATCCCACGGGCCGAATGAGCCTGCGGAGTCGATTTCTCCCGGAGGGGTTGGATTAGTCAATTGAGCTGAAAAGGATGCCGCGCGATGAAGTCCGACATGATTCATTAATAGATGATGGATTTCAAAAATGTGAGGGGACTTCGCTTCGTCTCTGGGAATAATTATCAGTTGGGTATCGTCCGCGATCAACTCGCGAATCAGCAACGGTATGTCCTTTAATTTCCGTTTTCTGGATGATGCCGGCTGCGGCGCATGACCGCGATGCGAAATCGTAATTACCAACCCTTTCAATTCGAGATGATCCACTTTCCATGGTTTCCCAATCAGCCCGAACAGGCCGGCACGAGCGGTAAACTCGCGAATCGAAATAAGAGGAGGGATGTCAGTGCGCCCTTCAAAACGCACGACCAGGCCAGTGCCATGTATTTGGAGTGAGGGATAAACCGACGCCTCGAACTTGTCGAGCTGGACATCGCCATTCAGTTTTTCCTCCAGCAACGCTATGGCACGCTTCTTCAGGTACGGATTCGATTCATAAATGAAGATACTTATCAATGCCGCAGACACAATCACCAGGACGCCAAACGTGATAAGCAAGATTTTCTTGAGCGAATCGTTTCTGGGATTGGTCATCGCCTTGCCACTACTTTCTCTGGAAATTGTTTCTCTAAAGTTCCCCACAGGGCTGTTCAGCCTAACCTAGTGATGACCTTATTTCAGTTCGCCTTTGCCATAGGCATAACTTGTTCGAAAACGCATTGAGAAGGTTTTTTTTCTGGCCGCCAACGCAGAAACTTTGTGCCGTGACGAAAGCGTCCACCAGAGAAGTGATCGTAACGGACTTCGCACACCAGCTTCGACCTTAAAGGCTGCCATTCGGACGATCGTTTCGTGCTCCATCGGCTTGGTCCGCCCGGCGCATGACCGGTGAAACCGGGAGGACCCATCAGTGGCTCGACAACTGACTTTAATTCTTCCTTATCTTCACGACCAAAGCTGGAGGTGAACCCTACGTGATCCAACAATCCTTGATCGTCATACAAACCGAGCAGCAACGAGCCGATGCCATCCCCCTTTTCGGCGTAACGAAAGCCTCCCACTACGCAATCCGCCGTGCGAATGCGTTTAATTTTCACCATCGCGGTGCGCTCGCCAGAAGCATAAGGCTCGCCGAGGCGCTTCGCGACGATGCCATCCAAGCCCATAGCCGCAAGCTCGCGCATCCATGTGTCAGCTTGCTTTGAACTTTGGGACGCGGGGGAAAGACGCACCATGCCTTTCTTTGGCAGGTCTTCGAAAAAGCGTTCTAGCCTTTCTCTGCGTTGGGCTAGCGGCAGATCAGTTAGCAATTTTCCATGGGAGTCAACGAGCAGGTCGAAGGACATCATTGTGACTGGAGTTTCTGTCGCAAGTTTGCGGATACGCGATTCAGCTGGATGAATTCGCATCAGGAGATCATCAAAAGAGAGGTGACCTCCTTTAAAGATCACAATCTCGCCGTCTAAAACGAAACGCTGCTGCGGAAGTGCGCTCAATGCCGCCACCATTTCCGGGAAATAACGCCCGAGCGGCTGACCGGCCTTTGATTGCAGCAGAACTTTTTTGCCTTCGCGAAAGGCAAGGCAACGAAAACCATCCCACTTAGGTTCGTAGAGCCAACCGCGTCCCTTAGGAATTTCCTCAACAGATTTCGCTTCTGCTGGTGTATATGGAGGCCGAATCGGTAGCCTGATCGGCGGAAACGCGTCGCTCAGTTCCGCAGGCGCGACCGCGGCTGTTTTAATTCGACGAGGTTTTATGCGGCCTTTGCGCTCAAGCCGTCGGGTCACGTGCCTTTGCTTTGGCATCACCCTTCGATGCTCTGTCAGGGGCAAGCGTCTATAGAAGCCTTCCCGGGTAGCCTGCCGCATTGCCTGTGCTACACTATTTTTTCGCTCACGGACATTTATCCGCCTCATGCTGCTTTCGAAAGAATATGTGGGCTATCTGGCCCGCGAAGTCACCAAGAAATTAATCGCCGGCGAGTTCATTGAGACCAAGGTTGTACCTGTGGTCACGGAAAAGGTGCATGCGGCCATTCTCGATGAATTGTCGCTCGAAGACCGCATCAATGATGAAGTTCGCGTGATTCTGGAAGCGTATTCCGACGAAATGAACAAGAGTGGAGCGAACTATCAGGAGATGTTTCGCAAAGTGAAGAGTGAGCTGGTCCGGAAGTACAAGGCGGTGCTGTGAGGCTTAGCCGCGATAAAGTAAACAAAGTTGCTCACGGACTCACCGACGCGCTGGCTGGGATGGACGAGGTGGATTTCGTGGAAGACCGCAATACACTTCGCCTCGAAGTACGAAAAATCCTCGAAGACCTTCTGAATCACGAAGAACGAATTGATCAAGCCGCCCGGCACAAGATCGAAAACCAGAAGCGCACCATCCTCGAAGGCAGCCAGGAGTGGGACATCCTTTACCGGAAATACTACAACGAAGAAGTGAAAAAGCTGGGAATGTGAGCCGACCGCTGTAACGTGCGTTCAATAATTATCTGGCCTTTGTATATTGCAGAGCCCACCAAATGAGCGGTATTTGAAGCGGCACCCGCAACCATTGGGCCCACGATCTTCCTAACAACCCAGGAAAGTGGACGTGCGCGACAGCCATGTAAATATTGGCAGGGAACACCGCCAAGAGCAGAAGGACCAGGCGTTATCGTACTAGGTGGATAGAAGAGTTTTAGGCGACCACGCCGAATAGCGACCCCGCCTCGACATTGTTCACTTCTACTTGCATCCAATGGTTTGCCGGATGCAAGCCGGCTAGTCGCAACTTGAGGAAGTTGGTTGTCAAAGCCTCAGTGAAGTCTCTGCCACGCTCGTGATGGGTCTGGTTGAGAGTGATGGCCTCGATTTGCTCTCCGATAAACGAATGCATGAATTCCAGCTTCTTTTTTTCTGCTAATTCACGCAGGATTCGATTTCGCTCTCGCGCGACGTGGACCGGAACTTGATTCGACATGGACGCTGCCGGTGTACCCGGACGCGCCGAATAAGTGAACACGTGAAGATACGTGAAAGCGAGTTCGGCAATCATTCGGTGAGTTTCGGCAAAATCAGCCCCGGATTCGCCGGGGAACCCGACCATCACGTCGGCGCCAATTGCTGCATTAGGCATCGCGGCCCGAATCTTTCCGATCTTTTCGCGATAATGCCAGGGACGATATTTACGGTGCATGAGCCGCAATACGCGATCGCTGCCCGATTGCATTGGTACGTGCGCGTGTTTTGCAATGCGCGGAGACCCAGCCATCAGTGAAATCAATTCATCGCTCCAATCCATCGGTTCGACCGATGAGATGCGGAGCTTCTCCAGCGAGGTTTGATCGACAATCGCACGCACCAGATCTTCGAAGCGGAAAGCTCGACTTTCTTCATCCTTATCTTTGGGAAGATCACGGCCCCACCGTCCTAAATTGATGCCGGAAACTACAACTTCACGATATCCGGAGCATACCAGGGCATTCACTTCGCGGAGAATTTCCTCTAAATGGAGAGACCGGCTCTGTCCTCGAACGTGCGGGATTACGCAAAATGAACAGCGATTGTTGCAACCATCTTGAACTTTAAGATTGGGACGAGTGCGTTCATTTGCCGCGTCAAAGACAGGGGCGGCCAAGAGTTCTGTGTGGGCAAAAATATCGGAGACAAAAAGCCGGTTCTCTGAAGTTCGCAAATCCGAGATCGAAACCAAGGAATTAATGTTTGAGTGCGAAGGGCCAGCCGCAAGCACGATCTCAGCGAGCCGATGCTTGTGAGAATTACCCACAATTTTAGTGACTGCGGGCAAGTTGGCAATTTCTTCCGGCGCCCTTTGTGCGTAACATCCCGTGACCACCATCTGGCAACCGGGATTTTCGCGATGGATTTTTCGGATGGTCGCGCGAGCATCCTGATCGGCAGAAGCCGTAACTGTACAAGTATTGAGGACGACAATTTCCGCCAGATTCGCCGAGTCCGCACTCTCCAGACCGAATTGGCGGAACTGCCGTTCGATTGCGGCGCCATCCGCCTGCGCCGCCCGGCATCCAAAATTCTTAACGTAAAAACTGGTCACGGAATGATGATAAACCAAGGGCTTGAGTTTCAGAGGGTTGAAACATACCGGAAATTAAATGGGCCGCCAACCAAGAAGCGGTGACAGTTCCTTGGCTATCGGCCCACTCGATCCTGAGTTGGATCGGAGGTGATATTTATATGGTAGGCCTCATATAACGAAAGTCAAGACATCTTTGCCGGTATTTAAGGCCAATAGATAAATTGGAACTGGTACAGTGCCCCGATTCCGCCCCGCCAAAAGAGGGCAGAAGACATCGCGTAGCAGCTCATTGTGGAATTATTCGTTTGATGCAGACACTGGAATCATTCGGACGTAAAGATGAGATTCGTCATAAACTGTATGAGCCATGCCAGACAATGCACGCACGCATACCTTTCGCAGTTCGATCGGCACACCCCCAACGGCCGATACTCTCGTGGTATTCGGAGTGATGGGGGACCTGGCCGACAAAAAGGTTCTTCCGGCCCTGTACCAGATGGTGAAAAATGGAAGTCTCGATGCGCCGATCATTGGCGTGGCCAAGGCTGGCAAGACCGACCAGCATCTGAAGGATCGAGCCCGCGACAGCGTAAAAAAGCATGTCACAAATGTTGACGAAGCTGCGCTGACGAAGTTCCTGGGCATGCTGCGATATGTTGGCGGAGATTACGGCGATCTGAATACGTTTCAGCTTTTAAAGAAAGCCATGGGAGCGGCGAAAGCTCCTGCTCATTATTTGGCTATTCCTCCGGATTTATTTATTACCGTCGTGGAATCTTTGGCGAAGGCCGACTGCCTCGCAAATGCGCGGGTCATTGTTGAAAAGCCCTTCGGCCACGATCTTGCTTCAGCGGAGAAGCTAAATGCGGCGCTGCGGGCGGTTTTGCCGGAATCTGGTATTTTCCGCATTGATCACTATCTCGGCAAAGAGGCTGTTCTCAATCTGCTCTTCTTTCGTTTTGCCAATACTTTTCTGGAGCCGATATGGAATCGAAATTATGTTGAAAGCGTACAGATTACAATGGCCGAGCAGTTCGGTGTCGAAGGACGCGGTAGTTTTTACGATGCCAACGGAGCGATTCGTGACGTGGTTCAGAATCACATGCTGCAAGTAGTGGCTTTTCTGGCGATGGAGCCGCCGGCCGGCATTCACTCCGACGCCATCCGCGATGAGCAGGTAAAGGTGTTCCGAACGATTCCGCCGCTTGATCCGAAACACGTGATCCGCGGCCAATTCCAGGGCTACAAGAAGGAAGAAGGAGTTGCGCCCAACTCGAAGGTGGAAACTTACGCGGCAGTTCGACTGCAAATCAAGTCGTGGCGATGGTCCGGCGTACCTTTCCTAATTCGCGCTGGCAAGTGTCTGCCCGTCACCTCCACGCAGGTGTTGGTGAAGCTTAGAAAACCGCCACTGGAAGGCATTGCGGGGGATTCCTCCAATTCCTTTGTATTCAATCTGGGACCGGGGGAACTTTCGATCAGCCTTGAGGCGCAAGTCAAGCGTCCGGGAGCAGCCCTGATCTCGATGCCGGCTGAACTTACCGCAGTAGAATCGCGGGCGACGGATGAGGTTGATGCATACGTTCGCCTTCTGGGTGATGCAATGCACGGGGACACGATGTTGTTCGTCCGGGAAGACGCGGTCGAAGCGGCGTGGACAATCGTAGATCCTATTCTCGATAATGCGAGCCCGGTGCACGATTACAAGCCGGGGTCATGGGGCCCTTCGCAGGCCGATGGTTTAGCTGCCGACGTCGGCGGATGGCACAACCCGGAACCTGATAACGTACAAAAGAAAATCCCAGCCTAGTTTACAGACATTCATTCTGTCCGACCTTCAGGAGTACCTTGCAGGAAACTGCCGAGATCAGCGAATCCGAAGCGCCAAGGAGCCACGGCAGCTTCCTGTCCAGATGGTTGCTATCTGGGCGGGATCTTTCGATTCACCACAAAGATAGGACGGGGCACCAACATTCGTGGTTCGCGGTCATGTGGCTGACCGGGGTTGATTATTTTTCCAGCATTGCGTATCAGGCGGGTATTGCCCTTCTCGCCGCGGGTATCTTCGCGCCGGTCGCCACGGTTGTTCTGGTCTTTGTCACTCTTTTTTGTGCTGTCCCCGTTTACCGCGAAGTTGCGCGGAGGTCGTACGCCGGACAAGGGTCAATCGCACTGCTGGAACATCTCTTCAAGGGATGGGCCAGCAAGTTCCTCGTTCTGATCTTGCTCGGTTTCGCGGGAACCGACTTCGTGATCACAATGACCCTGAGCGCGGCGGATTCGGCGCAGCATGTGGTCGAAAATCCGCTGATCAAGCCATATGCCGGACATTTCCACATGGCAATTACCATCGCCTTGCTTGCGCTGCTTGCGGGCGTTTTCCTGAAGGGGTTCGGAGAGGCGATTGTCCTGGCGATAGCCGTAGCCATACCTTACATACTTCTGAATGTAGCGGTGCTTCTGCGCTGTGGGCTTGAAATTTGGCATCACCCCGAGTTGCTCAGGAACTGGCACGCAGGCTTGCACGCAAATGGGCAAGGTTGGACGGGGATTTTCATCGCGTCCTGTTTCGTATTTCCACGCCTGGCGCTTGGATTAAGCGGATTCGAAACTGGAGTTTCGGTAATGCCGCTTATTCGTGGCGACGAAACGGACGAGGCACAAAAAGCAAAAGAAGTGAAGTTAGGTTCGAATAATGAAGAACAAGTTCCAAAAGGAAGAATCCGAAATACCGGTTGGCTTCTTCTTACCGCTGCTGTCCTGATGAGCGTTTTGCTCATTGGATCGAGCATTGTGACCACCCTTCTGATCCCGGAGAGTGCCTATCGAGAAGGTGGCCCAGCCAGCGGGCGCGCGATGGCGTATCTCGCGCATCAGCATTTGGGATCAGCTTTCGGTTCGCTGTACGACGTGAGCACAATTCTGATCCTATGGTTTGCAGGTGCCTCCGCCATGGCGGGACTCTTGAATCTGATACCGCGTTATCTACCGCGCCTGGGAATGGCGCCGCGTTGGGTTTCGTACGCTCGCCCATTGGTTCTGGTTCTATTTGTCTTGGACCTTGGGGTGACGTTCGTCTTTCGAGGCAGCGTGGTTCGACAAGGAGGTGCGTATGCCACCGGCGTTCTGGCGCTGATTTTCTCGGCCGCGGTTGCAGCCGCATTGGGTCTCTGGCGTGACGCTTCAGAGAACGAAGAAGGCAAAGTCAAATCGCGGATAAAGTCGCTCTACTTCTGGTTTTGCGCGCTGGTTTTTGCTTACACGCTGGGGGCGAATATCAAGGAACGGCCTGACGGCATAATTATTGCCAGCATCTTTATCACTTTGCTGATCGTCACCAGCGTAATCAGCCGTTATTTCCGGTCCATCGAATTGCGGGTCAGGACATGCGATTTTTGTGATCCAGAGTCGCAGCGGTTGTGGGACCAGTTGGAGGACGGGAAGCTCAATATCGTTCCCATCGTCACGTTGGACGAAGGATACCGCTCCCATATCCGGGCTAAGGTCGAGAGATCCTATAAAATCGCTGGCCCGCTTACTTTTCTGCATGTGGAACTGCTGGATGATCGAAGCGAGTTTTACGAAACGCTCGAAGTAGAGGTGAAATGTAACCCCTCGGAAAATATAATTATCGTTCGCAACGCCAATGTAATAGCAAATACGATCGCTTATGTCAGCATCACACTAAAGGCAAAAAATATTATTCTGGGTTTGGCTGCGGAAAAATCGCCACTGGTCCAGGCGTTACGTTACGTTTCTTTTGGGACCGGGGAAGTCGGCTTGATGGTGTACGAAATTCTGACCAATTACTGGCAAAAACAACCGGAGGCTGAGCGTCCAACGCTGTTCCTGATGGCCGGATAAATCGCGGCTCGGGTGCTGTTGCGAAGGGCGAACACGGGCTTGAAGTGTGATGATCTATGCCGATCTCCTCGTACTGCGGGAAGACGACTCCTGGTGCAAGCCGTTGGAGCGCATGAGGGAGGCAAAGCTCTACCAGAGAAATTCGAGAATGCGTCCACCTAATCAAAGGCCCATACCAGCGGCCTCCGCGATACAATGACTGTTCTGGTGTTTGCTGGTCCGGGGCCACGAAAAAGGGATTATGTTTGAAGTCACGGTGGAAGATTCGTTCGCTGCCGGTCATTACCTGCGCAATTACAAGGGTAAATGCGAGAATCCGCATGGGCACAACTACAAATTGCGAGTCACTCTGGCGGGGAATGAACTGGATAAAGCCGGATTGCTCCTCGACTTCAAAGATCTCCGCGAAGTCATGCGGCACGTAACAGATCGCCTCGACCATCAGATGATCAACGACATTGAGCCCTTCACGGAACTGAATCCCTCTGCTGAAAATCTTTCCAAATATTTTTACGAGCAGGCAAATGTCAGGCTCAATGCCGTAACCAGCGGAAGAGTATGGGTGAAGAACGTCACCGTTTTCGAGACCGACTCGACTACAGCTACTTATTCGGAATAATGTTGCCCGTCATTCTGCAATGGAAGAACGCATGGGAAGGCCGTCCTAACTTTAATCTCCATGTACATCACAGAAATCTACAAATCGATTCAGGGTGAGTCCACGTACGCGGGCTTGCCGTGTGTTTTCGTCCGCCTGACGGCCTGTAATCTCAGATGCGACTGGTGTGACAGCGAGTACACCTTTGCCGGTGGTCTTCGTATGTCCTTGCAGGAGGTGCTTAGTCGCGTTGAGCAATTGAGTCCCGCCGGAGGCCTGGTCGAAATTACTGGTGGCGAGCCGATGTTGCAGGAGCGCGAAGTCATCCCACTGATGGAATCTTTGTTAAATAATGGTTACACGGTGCTGCTTGAAACCAGTGGCGAGCGGCCTCTTGAAACAGTGCCCAAAGCAGTCGTCAAGATTGTGGATGTGAAGTGTCCGGATTCAGGCGCTGGGGACAGCTTTCGTCTCCAAAATTTAGAGGCCCTCGATTCCAAGGATGAAGTTAAGTTTGTGCTCAGCAGTCGGGCAGACTACGAATTTGCGCGAGCCTTTGTCTCGAAGCATGTTCTAGACCAGCGAGTGAGTGCTGTGCTCTTTTCCCCAGCGTTCGCGAAGAATGCCTCAATTTCTCGAGACACTCCCCATTGCTACGTAGATCCTCGCGAATTGGCTGAATGGATGCTAGCGGACAGCGTTCCCGCGCGCCTGGGATTGCAGCTGCACAAATTCATCTGGGATCCGGCACTCAAGGGAGTTTGAGAAGGTGATCGTCGCGCGCTATGACATCCGAATTACACGAAAAAGGCCGAGCCGTAGTGCTCCTTAGTGGCGGGATGGATTCCGCGGTGTGCGCTACCCTCGCTGTCCGGGATCACCTTACAGCAGCAGTGCACGTCAGCTACGGCCAGCGTACTGAACAGCGCGAACGGCAAGCCTTTGATAAAATCTGCGATCGCCTGGGTATTCGCGACCGCCTTGCGGTCCGGAATAACGCCCTGCCTGCCATCGGTGGTTCCGCATTGACTGATACGAACATCGAAGTTCCCACGGCACCCGCTCACTTCACTGCTTCGGAAATTCCGGTGACGTACGTACCATTCCGAAACGCGCACTTCTTGTCCGTCGCGGTAAGCTGGGCAGAAGTGCTGGGGGCACAGAAGGTTTATATTGGGGCGGTGGAACAGGACAGTTCGGGCTATCCGGATTGCAGGCCAGCTTATTACGATGCTTTCAATCAGGTCATAAAAGCCGGAACCAAACACGGCAAAATTGAAATTGTTACCCCATTGATTAAGATGCGCAAGGTCGAGATTGTCAGGCTTGGGCTTGAAGTCGGCGCACCCTTCGATTTAACGTGGTCCTGCTACACTCGCGAAGATCGTGCGTGCGGAAGGTGTGACAGTTGCCTTCTGCGGATGCGGGCGTTCCGAGAAGCTGGGGCGCAGGATCCCATTCCTTACCACATTAATGTTGAGGAACGTACAGCTTTGTAGAGAGATCTGGAATTCTAGAGTAACGAAACGATAACGAAGAGATCAGAATCGGGAGGGCAAGATGAAAAGATATCTGCTGGTGCTGCTGTTAGCGGCGATGAGTGTGGGCGTGGTTGTGCCTTCGTTGTTAGCCCAAGATTTCGCTCAGGTGAAGGGCGTCTGTAAAGACCGTGACGGAAAACCGCTGGTTGGCGCCACAGTCGAGTGGTTGAACACAGACAATGGCCGGAAATATGATCTTAAAACCAACAAAAAAGGCGAATATTTCTCGTTGGGGCTCGATCCCGGCAACTATAAGGTAACCCTTTTACAGGATGGCAAAGAGCTCTTTCATATAGATAAACAGTCAATCACTCGCGACCCAGCCACCGGCAATCTGGATTTCAATTTACAAAAGGAGCAGCAGGATGCGGAGAAGGGCATTGGGCTTACTCCTGAGCAGTTAAAGCAACGCCAGGAAGCCCTGGCGGAACAGCAAAAAGAAGTGACGAACGTAAAGACGCTGAATGAAAAATTGACAGCGGCCGACCAGTCAATGAAAGCCGGGGACTTCGACAGTGCGGTCAGTACATTGAACGAAGCCACTCAAATGGATGCGACCAAGGACGTGCTATGGGCCGCTCTCGGAGAAGCGTATACGGGTTCAGCGATGAAGCAAACCGACCCGGCCGAGAAATCGAAGAGGCTGGAACAGGGAATTCAGGATTACGGAAAGGCCATCGAGCTTAGGAAAAAGGCGATGGAAACCGGGGGCGCGAAGCCTGACGCCAACGCTCACTTGGCGGGGATTTATAACAACATGGCGCGGGCGGAAGCGAATGATGGCAAAGTTGATCAGGCTATAGCAGACTACAATCAGG
>JBOGLB010000488.1:0-3124 GCA_050745965.1 Terriglobales bacterium
GGCTATTTTAGTCCTTTGTGTCAGCTCTTTTTCCCAGGTGCTAGTTAGCAGGTGGGGCGGGGCGATTCCTCATGCCGCCCATGTCCATTTTCTGGTATCAGGGAGGAACCTGAAAGAGGCTGCCCGGCTGAGACCCTTCCTGGATGTTGCGGAGTTGGGTCACATTGCCATCCGCATCAGCCATTTTGACTAAAAAGTCTATCTTGGCGTCAACCCAAACGTCGCCCTTCTTGCCATCGTCCGAAGTCCCTTCGTATTTCACAGCGGCTCGACCGTTAACCGTGTCATTGCCAACTTTATGGCAACTGCCAAGTTTTTCCTGAGCCTTGACCTGAACGGCCAGCCGTTCCCAATCTGGACAAGCATTGTTTACATCGGCAGGCCGCCAAAAGGCTAACACCTGCTGTTGCGTCATCGGCCCCCCAAATTCCATGTACATGCGCCGCTGCGGCATTACAACCAGATAGTGATGCCCACTGACGTCCCAGATAACGAATCCGCCACTTTCACTTTCGCGCTGGGGCTCAATGCGAACTTTGTCGCCACTGACGAAAATCTTTGCCACCTCGTCGGGGCCGGACTGGGAACTGAAGACTTCGGCGGCGAAATCCTGAGCGAAGCCCGAAATGCCGAATAGGACTAGGGAACCGAAAAATCCGAAAAGTGTGAGTGTTTTACTCATTTCTCACCTCCAGTCTAGAGATTTGCCGTCAAGGCCTTACAAGTAGACGGCGGCAGCATATCAGAAGCGCGTGCATGCAAGAAAGCCCAGGTGCGGCGAAGCGAGCAGCCCTTTGCGGAGTTTCGTCGGTCAGGACATTCGAGGACGGCTGTCTCTACAGATTTGCGGCGACATAGGTTTGCCGCGGCGCGAGCAATTCCCGCCCGATCTTGCGACGCGCTAAACTGAACTCTCATGAACTACATCTATGGAATTAATGCCGTGGCTGAATCGCTCAAGGCGCGCGGCCGTGCTTTCACTTGGGTTGGGGTTGCCAAAGAACGGCACGATTTGCGCCTTCAACGCGTAGTGGATGAATGCCGAAAGCAGGGCGTTGCCGTACGATTTGTTTCCCGGGCGGAGCTCGACCAGATGGCCGGGAACAATGCGCACCAGGGAGTGGTAGCGGTAACCTCCGCGAAGCAATACAACGATCTTGACGATGTTGTGGATGCAAAACGCGGCGAACATTCGCTGTTGGTCGTGCTCGATGGCGTTGAGGACCCGCATAACCTGGGAGCAGTCATCCGCACTGCGGATGCCGCCGGCGCCGACGCCGTTATTATTCCCGAGCGCCGCGCCGCGAGCGTGACTGCCATCGTCGCGAAGGCCTCGGCGGGAGCCAGCGAACACTTGCCCATGGCTAAAGTTACGAACATTGCGCGCACATTGGAAGAATTGAAAGCTAAGAATATATGGACTGTCGGTCTCGATGAGCGCGGACCGCGAAGCTACGATTCCATGGATTACAACATGGACTGCGCCATTGTTCTCGGCGCTGAGGGCAAAGGGATTCACCAATTGGTAGCGAGGAAGTGCGACTTTCTGGTTTCGATTCCGATGTTAGGAAAAGTCTCCTCACTGAACGTTTCTGTGGCGGCCGGCGTGATGCTATACGAAATTGTGCGACAACGGAGAATGAAGTCGGGGTCGCTTAACTCCAAATGAAATGGCTTTGTTTGGCTGTTGCGTTCGTCGCGTTGCAGGCATCCGCATTCTCTCTTGATCGCGAGGCTTTCACTTTTACGAGCTACAACCTCAACGTGAGGATCGAGCCGGAACAGCAACGCTTGGAGGTTCGGGGGGAAATCACCGCGCGAAATGACTCTTCCTCGCCGCAGAAAAATCTTACGTTGCAGATTTCATCGAGCCTGGGATGGAGATCAATCCAGATATCTGGCAAACCCGTGGAATTTGTTTCCCAGCCTTATAGGTCAGACATTGACCATACCGGCGCCTTGTCAGAAGCGATAGTGAGCTTGCCGCAAGCGGTTCCCCCGAACGGGGAGGTCGAAGTGAATGTCGGCTACGAAGGCACTATCGTTCTGGATACAACCCGTCTCGAACGAGTCGGCGTTCCAAAAGAATTAGCGAAACGCAGCGATTGGGATGAGATCGGCAACTCTTTCACGGCGGTGCGCGGGGTTGGATATGTGACGTGGTATCCGGTGGCGATGGAATCGGCGGACTTGTCGGCTGGCGATAGCGTGGCCGAAACATTGGGGCGTTGGAAGGCTAGGCACACGCGGTCAAGGATGTTCGTGAATTTCGAATGTCCGGCAGAAGAAAAATTGTTTTTTAGCGGGGTAGAAAGTCCGCTGAAAGCCATGAGTCGAGACAGCAATGACACCGCAAAATACTCGGCATTTGAAGTCCATTGGTTTGGGATCAATGTTCCAACATTTGTCATCGCAAATTATCAGAGCGACTCCGCAGAAGAAACCACCTCGGTCGAGTATCTGCCGGGTAGCGAACGTGCGGCGAGGCTATATTTGGACTCGATGCCGAAACTTCAATCCATATTGCCCGCTGAAAAGAGTTCGGAGACCTTGCGGGTGTTAGAGCTTCCCGACCCGAACGGGGCATCCTTCGTTACCGATGGGATGTTGCTCACTGCGCTGAAAACAACAATCACACCCCAGGCCAGCCTGACGCTTGTTTACGCACTCGCTCGTGATTCTGTAGCTTCGCCGCGTGCCTGGATTCAGGAGGGCTTGGCCCACTACGCGCAGGTTCTTTACATCGAGCAGCAACAGGGACGGCAGGCGGCTCTCGACTATCTGAATATGCATCGCGCGATATTTGTGGATGCTGAAAACAGTCGGGCAAGTAATTCGCCAGGCCCATCAGCTAGTAATCGGGAGGCGGCTCAATCTCTAATCAACGCGACTGATAACGTCTATTTGCAAACCAAGGCTATGAATGTCTGGTGGATGTTGCGAGACATGTTAGGCGGCGTAAATAACGCCTTGCTCGGTTACAAGGCGTCAGAAGACAAAGATCCCTCCTACATGCAACACCTGCTAGAAAAGAACAGCCACAAAGATCTGGAATGGTTTTTCGATGACTGGGTCTATCGCGATCATGGGTTGCCGGATTTTCGAGTGGAATCGGTTTATCCTC
>JBOGLB010000489.1:0-2630 GCA_050745965.1 Terriglobales bacterium
TCTCTGCGCTCTCTGCCTCCATGATAGAGACTCCACGCGGCAAGAGCGAGGGCGACGGCAACGACAGTTAACAATTGTAGAAATTCAGTCATCTTTTCGTCTCCTCTCTACTTGGATGCCAACAACAAGTAACATCGTTCCCACCAGAAGCAACATAAGAAGGATAGACCAACTGTGAGGCGCTGGCTCAAATATTTCATAAAGGGGTGCAAATACCCACACGAGGATCCCGCCCTCTCGCAGTGCCTCCCCCATCATTTCATCGGTGTGCTTCTTTTCGGACAAGGTTACCTCAGTGCGGGAAGAATAGACTTATATCATGGAATAGGGCGTGCCGCGCCTCAACAGGCTGTGAATACGCCTCTTACGGGACCTTTATGGCAGTGTGTTCTCGATTCGTAGTTCGAACCGCCCACGCCATTCGTGGAGTGTTGTGTGCAATGCCGTACCGGCCAAGAGCGTCGAGCAGAATCATCCCGCCGTGGCCATTCAGCCGCGACTCGAGATAATTGATGGCTTCAGCGGCGGCCCATTCCGGAAGGTTTCCTGCCAGCACACGATCCGCCGCCCACTTCGCTAAGACCAGTTTCATGATCGGCTCTCCCCATCCGGTGGTGGAGGCGGCTGCGGATTTATTGTCAGCGTAGCACCCACATCCGATTAACGAAGAATCGCCGAGGCGCCCGGGAGCTTTATTCAGCGTTCCGCCGGTTGATGTCGCGGCGGCAACATTGCGGTGAGAGTCTAACGCGACGGCGCCGACCGTGTCATGCGAAATCGTGGGCGCGAACAGATCTCGCGCGTCTTCTTGTGACTGGCTAGTGAGACGGGATTGAAATTCGCGCAAGCGTTCGATCTCCCGGGGGATTACGAGAGCAGTGTTTTCGCACAGCGGAATTCCGTGCTCGGCAGCGAATTTTTCGGCGCCTTCGGCAACGAAATAAACATGGGGGCTTTCACTGAGAATCTTGCGAGCAGCCCGGACGGGGTTGCGAAGATGCTCGACGCATCCAACGCCGCCAGTCCGGAGCGTGCTGCCGTCCATGATCAGCGCATCAAGCTGCACTTTGCCGTCGCGATTGATGAAGCTGCCGCGGCAGGCGTCGAATGTCTCGTCATCTTCCATGATTACGACGGCTTCTTCCACGGAATCCAAAGCCGATCCGCCGCGATGCAGAACCCGCCACCCAGCCTCCATAGCATTGCGAACGCCATTCAGATGGGATTCAACCATGTCATCGGGAATGGCCCACGCACCGCCGTGAACAAGAAGAACTGGAGAGTTTGACATGGAGTTTAGGGTACGAAACTACCAATCATCAGGCGGCTTGCCCGGCTTTTGCGGTGATGGCGTCAACGCCTTGTGTGCGAGTCCACGTATAGCGAATACGGTGAATTACGGTGATGGTGGACAAAACAGCGATTATCCAGAGCACGGGAGCCATGCGGTTGAAGAGAGCCCCGATGATTACCAGAACCAGGCGCTCCGGACGCTCCATAAATCCCACGCGGCAGGAACCAATTAGAGACTCTGCACGGGCACGCGTATAACTCACCATAATCGCGCTGATCATCACAATGGCGGTGAGGATTACGTAGAAGAAGCGGTCGCCGCGGGCGTAAAAGACTAACAGTCCCAGGAATTGTGAAGCGTCACTATAGCGGTCAACCACGGAATCGAAAAAACCTCCGAAACGAGTGACCCGATTGGTGGCGCGGGCGACTCGACCGTCAACGAGGTCGAAAAAGCCGGAGCCAATGATTACGAGGCCGGCGTAGCGAAATAAGCGAGCTTGGTCTTCGCCCTTGGCGTATCCAAAAAGGACCGCCGCCACCACATTGACGACCAACCCCAGGAACGTGAGCACGTTGGGATTGATTCGCGCCAGCGCAAGCCAGCGCACGATGGCATCGAGCAGCACTCCGCAGGCGCGACCGAACGCCCTGGTCCAAGTCATCCGGTCTCGATTCTCTTGAACTCTCGTTTCCATGGAATCCGCTGACTATTCAGCCGCCTGGGCGAGATCATACATGGTGCTCAGAGTCAGTATTTCCATCTCGCGTTTACCGTTCGGCGTAACCACCTGAACTGTGTCCCCAACCTTCTTATTTAATAAAGCGCGGCCGATAGGGGATGTAGTCGAAATTTTTCCTAAGGCGAAGTCGGATTCTTCGCTGGTGACCAGCTTATATTCAATTTCCTCTTCCTTGCTGTTGTCGTAAATGCGAACCGTGGATCCAAGTCCTACTTTGTCCTTCGGAATATCGGCCATGTTAATCAGGGAGAAATCCGCCAGTCTCTTGCCTAGCTGGCGAATCCGGGCTTTGACGAATTCCTGGCGCTGCTTCGCCATGTGGTATTCGGCATTTTCGCTGAGATCTCCCAACGCCGCAGCCTTCTTGATTTCCTTGGGAAGGTCGTGGATCAACTCATGTTCAAGCTGGTCAATCTCTTCCCGCAGCTTCTTTGTAATTTCCTCGGTCATGTTTTGGAGATTATAAACCCTTAGAGATCTTCAAATTGGTCGCGCTGCGAGGCGCTCCACTATCAAGCCATCTCGTTGAAACCAACAGAGGCCGCAGTCCCTCCTCGTCGGGGTTACGCCTGTCTCTTCGCGCGGAGAAAAGCC
>JBOGLB010000490.1:0-2869 GCA_050745965.1 Terriglobales bacterium
TCCATGTGTAGTTGGCGTCAACCTGAAAGCCGTGATTGAACCGGCGGCTCACGCTCGCAACCAACGCATCATAGCTCGCGTTGACATTAGGCAGGGGAATCAATAATCCGCTGAACCGCGGGTTTCCCGTCGGATGCGGAGCCAGACATGTCGAATTGGTCGCACCGCAAGGTTGTCCATTCGAGCCGTCGTTCTGAAACTTGTCCTGGGTGCCGTCAAAAGTATCTCCCGGGATGAAGCGATTCATATCAATCGTCCGTACTAGCTTTCGGCTTCTACTTCCTTGGTAGCCGAGTTTCACAACCAGGTCCTTAACTGGTTCCACCTCGGTTTGGTAGGAAAAAATGTAAACATACGGATTCGGTTCACTTGGCAATGCGCCAAATAGTTGGACAGCCGCAACACTCGTGCAGCCGGCATTAGCGCACAATGCCCCGTCAGGAGCAACTCCATTTGCGAATGCCCCATTAATGGGATAACTATTTGCCTGACTACTCGATCCAAGACTGTAGATAATGTTCGAACCCGGTGGCGTTCCCACGATTGGACCCGGATCAAAGTAGCAATTAGGGGGACAGATCTGCACCAATGCCGAAAATGGGGTATTCTGCCGGATGTTGTCAAAAATTACGTCTGCGTTTCTGTTGAATACAACGCCAAAGCCACCCCTGAAAACCACCTTCCCGGCATATCTACTGGGACTCCACGCAAAGCCGACTCGCGGTCCGAAATTATTTCGGTCCGGTGAATATAGCTGGCTCCCATTCCGGCATGGAGTCAGCGGCGCAACTGGGCCGCACACGTAGCCGTTGATAACCCCCTGTGAGCCGAAAACGTAATTGCTCATTGTGTTATTGAGTTCTGTTAGCGGAGCGAAATATTCCCAGCGTAATCCAAGATTTAACGTGAGGGTAGGACTTGCCTTCCAGTCATCCTGGGCGAATAGAGCATAGTCCCCCGTCCGGAAGTAGCGCTGCCCATTCAAGGTGCCGCCGGTGGGATTCACTCCGACTTGGTAGGCAAAGCAACAGGCGTCGTTTGCGAGGTTCAACAACCCGCGGAACTTATACTGCGGGCGAACATCCCCGGATTGGTTATTATTGTTCTGCTCCCGGCGTGCTTCGACCCCAAACTTCCACGCATGGCGACCCCTGATCCAACTGAAAGTCTCAGCCAGGCCGTAAGTGTTCTGCGCGAGCGCGCCGGGAGTCGTAGAGCCCTGACCTATACCAATCAGGTTATCATTTTCGCCAAACCCAATAGATTTGCCTGCACTAATGTCAAAGTCGAACAGCTCGTACTGTGGTATTCCGTAATTGGTTAAGCCTACCGGTTGCCGTTGATCGAAGTCATAGCGCGTGAAGTTAACCCGGAACTCATTTAGCATCGCAGGACCGAAAGTTCGTGTCCAGCCGATCGTCGCGGCATAGTTGTGAGGTTGTAAGGTGGTGTCCTGTATCGGCCTTTGACCTCCATTGAAATTGTTGAGCCGCACGATATATGTGCTCACAAAAAACTGGTTGTTTCCCTGCGTGTAATCCATGCGTCCGTTGTATTGATTGCCGGTGCTGGAGTTCGGAACCGTCAGGTCAAAAATGCCCCAGTCGGGAATTCCATCCGGCCCATTTCCAATTGCCTGGCCTGGCCCATTTCCCGCAACGTACCATTTTCCAATCCCGTAACCGGGAATCAGCGAACAACAATCCGTTTCCGAGACCACGCTGGAAATTCGAGGTGCGATTCCAGGTGTGCTGAATAATTTGGCGGCGATGCTGCCGGGATTGTTTTGCACCACATATTGTTCGAATTGAGGAGTTTCCAAAGTTTTATCGCGGATAGTGGTGGTGTTAGAGAGCCGCACGCCCTCGTAGGAAAAGAAGAAGAAAAGTTTATTTTTGATCAGCGGACCACCGAAACTGCCGGCGTAATCGCGATATCTCTGATCCACACGCGTGGGGCAATGGCTCGCGGTGATCGTAAACTGGCTGGGAGTGCCATTTTCGCAAATAATCGGGGAGAGGGATACGTTGGTGGGCCCGTAGAATTTATTGAAAGAGTTCAGCCCTTTGTCGTTGAATTTCACAAAGGCGCTTCCATGCCAGTCATTCGCGCCACTCTTGGAAATAACTTTGACCTGCGCACCAGAGTTTCGACCGTCCTGAGCCGAGTAACTATTGGATGAGACCGATACTTCGTCAACTGACTCCTGGTTGGGCGTTATTACAGAGGCCCCACCCCACTCGAGGCTGTTTACGCTTACACCATCCAGGATGAAATTGTTCGCCGAAACCCGCTGGCCGTCGGCGATGGCCTGCACCTGGTTCTCCGTCTGGAAGATCTGGCTATTCGACCCCCCGGGGCCCACCTGCTGGGGTATGGCCTGGGAATTTCCATTGCCTTGGCGGGCTGAATCGGCGAAGACTCCCGGAGTTAGCCGGAGAAGCTCATAAGGATCGAGGCCAAATTCTGGCAAATTCACAATTCGTTGCGAACTTATCGTGCCGGTAATGTTGGCATTTTCGGTTTGAAGATCCGTAACAGTTTCATTGACCGTGACGTTTTCCCGAGCCAGACCTGGTTCCAGCGTGATATTCAACCCTTTGGTGGCTTCGGCCGCTACTACCACGTTAGGTGTAGTCTGCTTTTTGAAAGTGGACGCTTCGACGTCTACCTTGTAAATGCCAGGAGTAAGACCTGGGACCCGATAGAATCCGGAGTCACCGGTGACCGTGTCCCGGCTGACCCCAGTCGCTTCATTTGTGACCGTGACAGTAGCGCCTGCGACTGCGGCGCCAGACTTGTCCAGGACAGTTCCTTCCATGCTGGCGCCGTATTGTGCCCAGGCGCAGGAAGCCGTCAGGAAAAAGAC
>JBOGLB010000491.1:0-2104 GCA_050745965.1 Terriglobales bacterium
GTCATGGAGGCAAATTCTGGAATGTTGTGACCGAACGCTGCTACGAGGGACCCACAGGTTCACGCTGGATACTTTCAGCGGAAGCTTACATTCATAAATGGCTGCGAACGTACGAAAAATGCGTCAACCGCTTTCTCGCTCCGAGCCAATTCGTAAAGGCCAAGTTGACGGAAAGTGGATGGGACGAAAAGCGAATTGAGGTTCTTCAGCATTTCCAGCGTATCCCGGCAGAGGCGCCGCCGAGTCTTAGTGCAAAAGCGCCGGTTGTTTATTTCGGACGATTGTCCGCGGAAAAAGGCATTACTGATCTCTTGCGTGCGATGCAGCGGCTGCCGGAGATTTCCCTGATCGTTGCCGGGACTGGTCCGCAGCAAGCCGAACTTGAGAAGCTCGCCGGCGATCTTGGTTTAACAAATGTCAAATTCACGGGATATCTGGACCGTAGCGCGTTGGATAACCTCATCGCAACATCCCGGTTTACGGTATTTCCATCGCGAGCCTACGAGACGATGGGCAAAAGCATTCTGGAATCTTTCGCAAGCGGACGCACAGTCGTTGCTTCCGACCTCGGATCAAGACGCGAACTGGTGCAAGACGGCAAAACAGGACTTCTATTTCGGGCTGGCGACATTAATCAATTATCGGAAGTCATCTCGCAGCTTTACCATGCGCCAGACGTGGCGGCACACATGGGAAGCGAAGCACGCGAGTTCGTGCGGAGAAACCATTCGCAAGAAAGTCACTATGCCCAGTTAATCAGAATCTACACCGAACTGGCTGATACCGCCGGAAGTTCCTTCAGCAGGAGCAACCCTTTGCGGGTCGCATTCATAGGTGGACGGGGGGTGGTTTCGAAATATAGCGGAATTGAAACTTATTACGAAGAGGCTGGTAAACGGCTCGCGAGCATGGGTCATGAGGTCACAGTGTATTGCCGCTCCCACTTTACCCCTCCCATGCATACCCGAAATGAGATGCGGCTGGTCAGGCTACCCACAATTCGCACCAAACATCTGGAGACCTTAGTACACACATTTCTCAGCACCGTGCACGTGATGTTTAGTGATTGCGAAATTGTGCATTATCACGCGCTCGGTCCGGCGCTTTTCTCATTTCTGCCTAGATGGGCGGGGAAAAAGACGATAGTCACGGTGCAAGGTCTGGATTGGCAGCGAAAGAAATGGGGTTGGATCGCCTCAAGAGTGTTGCGTATGGGAGAACAAGCGGCGATTCACTTTCCCACAAGCACAATTGTCGTTTCAGAAACCCTTCGCAAACATTACCAGTCTCGATGCAGCTCACAAATTTCCTACGTGCCGAATGGAACACTGATGCGCTCTCGTAGCGAAAGCGGCCGGCTGAAAGAGTGGGGGCTGCAATCCGGAAAATATATTTTATTTCTCGGAAGACTGTCGCCGGAGAAGAATTGCGACCTGTTGATCGAAGCGTATGAAAGCCTCAGGCCATCCGTAAAGCTGGTCCTCGCGGGGGGATCCAGTCATTCAGACTTATATGCCTGCGGATTGCGGAAACGTCAGAGTAATCAAGTCCGAATATTCGATTGGATTTCTGGAGAAGCCCTTGACGAGCTTCTAACCAATGCGTGTTTGTTCGTGCTGCCTTCCGACATGGAAGGTTTATCTGTCGCCTTACTGGAGGCGATGGGCGCGGGTGTTTGCGTGCTCGCAAGCGATATCCCCGAAAATCGCGAAGTGGTGGACGGGGTGGGGTACACCTTCGAACATGGCGATGTGAATGCGCTGGAGAGAATGTTGAAACTGCTGATTGAAAGTGAAACATTACGCGAAAGTGCCGCAAAGAAGGCAAGAGAACGAGTCCAGGGTACTTATCTTTGGCCTCAGATTGCTGGGCAAATTGAGGAACTTTACCTCGGTGTTATGGACAGATCGCTCGATGGCCGCAGGCCGGTTGTATAAGACCTTCAACCTCCGGCGAAGCCCGGAAGCAGAATCGCGTGAAGGTTTCGGTCAACCCAGTACCGAATCCTTTCAACCCGTAAGAACGTCCGGTAGCGGGTCTTTATGCAAACTCACAACCGAACGTCCTTTGGTTTGTTTTCCTGCCTCGCATATCATTCATGAAT
>JBOGLB010000492.1:0-2162 GCA_050745965.1 Terriglobales bacterium
GATCTGAACAAAGCACGGCTGCAAGATGCTTTGAAACGTGCCGAAGTTGACAAGAAACACCTGGATGAACTGGCAAACGAGCGCGACTTTCTCGATTGGACGAAAAAGAATCAAGACGATCTGGCGGGCGCGATGGAAGGCGTCGAGCAGCTTGCCGACATCCTGCTGGAAGACCCCGCCATACAACACGCGCTACGGCTGTCGCCGGAAGCCTCGAGTTTCATCAAGTCGTCGGCGTCGCTGATGGGTTCCGGCTACGACATTTACGCCGATTACCTCGGGGCTCAGCAGATCAAGCAGTTGAATCAGAACTCGGAGCAGTATCTCGAAGCGGTAAAAGCGCTAAACCGGCGCATCCAGACCACTGTGACCCAACTGAACGCATACAGGAGTCAGACGCCGGAGGGCTTCAGTTGTAGCGCATCGCCCGCGGAGACCGCCGGACCCAGCATAGCGACCTCTGTGAAGGACAATTATTTCTGAGCATGAGCCATGCGCTATTGCAAGCCCGGCGAGATCAGGATTGCCTCCGCCTTCCAGGGCGCTAACAAAATGTCATTGACCTTGCCGTGATCTTTCAGTACCTTCCTGCCTAACAGCTCGAGCGTGAGGTGCTTGTTGCCGATCTCTTGTATAGACGCAATTACTCCTGCTTTTCATCACACCAAGCAGCAGCTTCTTCAACCCTTTCGGGCTGCGCAGTGGGCGAAGCTGGCATTGGTCGGCTTTCTTGCCGGAGAGATGACTTCGGGAGGATGTAGTTCGGGCAATTTCCACATCCCCGCCCACACTCGCGGTACCCAGCATTTTTTCAACATGGGACTTCCGGTTCAGAACCCAATGCTTTATGCCGGACTGATTGCGATATTAATCGTCGCCGGAGTCGTGTTGTTCGTTTTGTTTTTATTTGTGAACAGCGTGATGCGCTTCATTTTGTTCGACAGCGTGGTTGCAAAACGATGCGAGATCGCAAAGGGATGGAACCAGAGGCAGGGTCCGGGCATACGTTATTTTGTGTGGCAGCTTTTGTTTTCATTTGTGACGATGGCTGTGTTGGCGATATTAATTGGAGTGCCTGCCGGCTTCGCGTTTGCCGCAGGCTGGTTCACGCATGCCAAGTCTCATGCGGTTGCCCTTGTGTTGGGCGGCATCGCTTTATTTTTTGTTTTTTTGTCATGGCTGTTGTTATCTCTCGTTGTGCAGGTGCTCACCAAAGATTTCGTCGTCCCGCAAATGGCTCTCGAAGACCTTGGCCCTATTCAGGCATGGCGGCGGTTATTGCCGATGATCAAATCGGAGCGCGGTAGTTACGCCGCTTATTTAGGCATGAAACTTGTAATGAATATTGGGGCCGCGATGGTTCTAGCGATTGTTTCCCTGATCGTGATCGTGGCGATGCTCATACCCGCGGGAGGAATTGGAGTGATCGCCGTTCTGATTGGAAAAACCGCAGGCCTGACCTGGAATGTTTTCACGATTTCTGTCGCCGTAGTGATCGGGTGCATTTTCGTATTGGTCGTGCTCTACGTATTCTCATTGATTTCGGTTCCCGCCATTGTTTTCTTTCCTGCTTACTCGATCTACTTCTTTGCAGCGCGATATCCGCGACTGGCAGAGCGATTGTATCTGCCGATAGCGGCGGCGCCTCCCGCGGAACCGCCACCGTTCCTGCCGCCGCCGGAGCCTGCTATTTAGCTCAAACTGGGCTGTCAGGCGGTCTGGTTGATTGCGGCAGCCAGCGCGGCTCTCTGCGCGAGATAATTCTGGAGCGCGATTTTCCAATGAGGTAGTACGATTCCAGAACGATCCAGGCTTGCTGATGAGAGCACGGAATAGCGAGGTCGCGGAGCAGGCCTTATAAACTTATCACTCGTGGTTGGGAGTACTACGGTATCCAGTCCCGCGGCCTTCACTGTCTCTGTCGCGAAATCAAACCAGGAACAATCGCCTCTATTGGTAGCGTGAATAGTGCCTACTGCGTTACGACGACAGAGTTTGACGATCGCGATTGCAAGATCTTCCGCATGGGTGGGGCATCCGCGCTGGTCAGCCACGACCTCGATTTCCGGGCGCTCGGCGGCGAGTTTAAGAATGGTATCCGGAAAGCATTTTCCGCCAACTCCAAATAGCCACGAGGTTCGCACGATGCAAACATCGGGCAA
>JBOGLB010000493.1:0-2294 GCA_050745965.1 Terriglobales bacterium
CGGAAGTGGTGGAGGTGCCTTACCAAACCTTGCTTGAAGAAGGCTATGGGCCCGAGGAAGCGAAGACCACCAAAATACAAAAAGGCAAGGGTTGCGGCGTATGCAACAACACAGGATACAAAGGCCGTACTGGTCTCTACGAAGTCATGGAAGTGGACGACGAGATTAGAGAACTTGTATTGGTAGGCGCTTCAGCAGTGGAGCTCAAGAAAAAGGCAATCGAACGGGGAATGATTACTTTGCGGCGCAGCGGATTGATCAAAGTAGCCGCCGGCATGACGACGCTTGAAGAAGTGGCACGCGAAACTATCCATTAAGTTTTCTGGAAGAAGAAAGGGACAAAGTCATGGGTTTGGCATTAAGCGATCTGCTGAAAAGGATGTTGGAGATGGGAGGAAGCGATCTCCACATCACAACCAATTCGCCGCCGCAAATTCGCGTGCACGGACATTTGGTCCCGCTCGATCTTCCGCAAATGACGCCGGCGGAAACCAAACAACTTGCCTACAGCGTGATGACCGATGCGCAGAAGCATCGCTTCGAAGAAAGCTTCGAGTTGGACTTCTCTTTCGGTTTGAAAGGCCTTGCCCGGTTTCGCGCAAACACTTTCAATCAGCGTGGCGCAACGTCCGCGGTTTTTCGTCTCATCCCATTCGAAATCAAGTCTTTCAATCAGCTTGGACTACCGGGGGTGGTAACCAAAATGTGTGAGAAGCCCAGAGGACTTGTGCTGGTCACAGGCCCCACCGGCTCGGGAAAGTCCACCACATTGGCGGCCATGATTGACAAGATCAACACCGAGCGGCATGAGCACATTCTCACTATTGAGGATCCTATCGAGTTCGTGCACATGAACAAGAATTGCGTGGTCAATCAGCGCGAACTGCATGCCGACACAAAGAGTTTCACTGACGCCCTGCGGGCTGCTCTCCGTGAAGATCCCGATGTCGTACTGATCGGCGAAATGCGCGACCTCGAAACGATTGAATCAGCTCTGCGCATCGCGGAGACAGGCCACTTAACCTTTGGAACTCTGCACACCAATTCGGCGATTTCCACGATCAACAGAATTATTGATGTTTTTCCAGCACACCAACAACCACAGATTCGAGCCCAATTATCCCTGGTGCTCGAAGGGATCATGTGCCAAAGCCTGTTGGCTAAAGCCGACGGGAAGGGCCGGGCGATGTGCATGGAAATTCTGGTTCCCAATGCTGCCATTCGAAACCTGATTCGTGAAGATAAGGTTCACCAGATTTATTCGAGCATGCAATCCGGTCAGGACAAATTTGGCATGCAGACGTTTAACCAGTCTCTGGCTACTTTGTACCTGCAAAAGCAGATCACGCTTGAGGTCGCAATGGCTCGTTCCAGCATGCCAGATGAATTACAGGAAATGATCAATCGCGGCTCCGGGCTGAATCGAAATCAACCCGCGCCGCTTGCAAAAGGTGCGGCACCTACAAAGAGATAGGTACTGTTCGTTGCGATGCGGATGTAAAAGGTGCCGGACGGAAGACTGAGACAACTTATTAGAGCGTGCAAACCGCTCTTTTTAAGAGACCCATAGCAGTCAGGAGAAGCTCATATGCCAGTTTTCACATTTTCGGGAAAGAACGCGACGGGCCAAAAGATTAGCGGGGAGCGAACCGCCTCGAACAAGCAAATGCTTACCGTCCAGTTGCGGCGTGAACAAATCGTCGCGGGCTCCATTCGGGAAAAAGGGAAGGAATTCGCTCTCCCGACTTTCGGCTCAGGCAAAGTGAAAGTCAAAGAAATTGCCGTTTTCTTCCGTCAATTTTCCGTGATGATTGATGCCGGATTGCCGCTGGTGCAGTGCCTCGAGATATTGGCATCGAATCAGGAAAACATGGCATTCCAAAAGACGCTGACCGGCGTCCGCACAACCGTCGAAGGGGGCGCCACCTTAGCGAACGCGATGCGGGGATATCCGAAGGTTTTTGATGATCTCACCACCAACATGATTGAGGCGGGAGAAACCGGCGGTATTCTGGACCTCATTCTGCAAAGACTGGCAATCTACGTCGAAAAAGCAGTCAAATTGAAGGCCGCTGTCAAGTCGGCCCTGATTTATCCGGTGGCGGTAGTCAGTTTGGCTGGCCTGATTGTCGGAGCGCTTCTTAAGTGGGTGGTGCCAATCTTCTCGAATCTTTTCGTCGGGTTGGGCGTCGCTCTGCCACTGCCCACCCGTATCGTGATCGGGCTCAGCGGCTTTGTCGGCCAGTTCTGGTGGTTCTTTATTCTTGGCATAGTTGGCCTCGTGGTCGGCATGA
>JBOGLB010000494.1:0-2540 GCA_050745965.1 Terriglobales bacterium
GGGATCGGACGGGTCGGACCAGACCGCGTCATAGATCACCTCGGCGGCTTCCTTCACGTCCATGTGGAGGACCGCTTCGAGGACATCTACACGTTCCTGCAATTGGTCGTAGCAAGCCTGGCATATGGTCGCGGCTTCAATTGTCCCGCGATGATTTTCTTCACGAGTGCAGTGTGGAGTCGCCGTGGGACCGAGTTGCAATGAGGCGGCGTATGCCTGAGATTCAAATTCCCGCAGGAATCGTTCGCGCTCTTCTTCCAGGGCTTCGGGAGCCGGAACCTGGTCGTCGGAGGCAATCGTATTTGTTTTTATGGCGGCCAACGCCGCAACCCGCTCCGTTGCTTTGCACACCGGGCATGCGGCCAAGTTTGCGGCGTAGTAGGTTTTGCATTTCGCGCAAGGCATGCCATAACCGGCCGTCTTCGGAGTGCTTGACCAGGATTCGGCTGCTTCGGGCTTCGTGACAGCTGATGGTTGTACCGCAGTATGCTGAATCGCCGGCGAAGAAGCGGCGGTGGTCTGTTCCCGGGCAGGTGCAACCGCACTGGATTGTGTCGGGCTCATCGTGGTTGACTCCGTCGGCGCAGCGCCGAAAGCTCGAACATTTCAATGTGATTCTAGGAGTCGGGGGGCCGGCGAACTACGGCACGGGAGTTCATGGTAGTAACTGTCCTTCCGCTTTTGGGCGGGCATAGGCCGGTTCTACTGAGCATTGTTTCCCTTCATCAACTTAAGTAACTCGTCTTTTCGGGCGCGGTAGAGGTTCTGTTCGGGCTTGAGGGCTGAAGCGAGTTCCAGTTCGGCCAGAGCCTCGCTATCACGGCCCATGGTGATGAGGCAGGCGGCCAGATAGTAGTGATTTTCGGCGGACGGCTCCAACCTGAGCGTCTCACGAAATTCCTGCGTCGCGGCGTTCAAATGGTTAGCTTCAAAGAGCGCGGTTCCATACAGGCGATGCGCCAGAGCGGAATCTGGGTCGAGTTCAACGGCAATTCGCAACTCGCGCAGGCCATCCTGCTGCTGATGTTGAAGTAATAGAACCTGGCCTAACACACGGTGCTCTGCCGACGCGGTTGGATTATCAAGAATGGCCAGCTTCAGTTCCTGAATTGCGGATTGATAATCCCGCTTGGCCAGATACACCTTCGCCAGCCCAGCATGACCGCCCTTCCAGTTGGGATTCAGCCGGAACAGTTCATGGAATTCGACAACCGCGGAATCGTATGCGCCCTTATCGTAATAAGTATTTCCGAGATTATTTCGTACCGTGGGTTCCTGCGGAGCAACTTGCTTGGCCTGCTTGTACTCCACAATGGCGTCATCAAGTTTGCCCTCATCATGCAGCAAAATTCCCAGATTATTGTGCGCCTGCCAGAATCCAGGACGCAGTTTTATAGCTATGCGATATTCAGCAGCGGCCGCTTCAGGCTGCTTTTTGTCGGCCAGCGTCATTGCAATGTCGTAATGAGTGTCCGCATCGTCGGGATCGAAAGAGAGAGCTTCACGAAAAGCGTTCAGAGCAAAGTCATATTGGTCGTTAACGTAGAGTCCCAGGCCCAGCATGCGATGGGCTTCAGAGTTTTGCGGATCAATGCTTAATGCGGTACGGGCCTCAGCGATGGCGTTATTCGAATCATTGGATTGATAAAACACTTCCGACAAACGGATATGCGTTTCCGGAAGGCCGGGACTCAGATCTCTTGAGGTGCTGTACTCATCGAAAGCTTCGTCCCAATCCCCTTGCTGCTGTCGAAGATAGCCAAGCGCGAAATGAAGCCCGGAGTCTTTCGGACTATTTTCGATTAACTTACGAACGATTTTCTCTGCATGAGGATAACCGCCGCGATGTTCCGAGCGCGCGGCTTCCCATAAGGGGGGTGAACAATTGGCCATGCCATTTAGAGTCTGATTGCTACGAAGGGTACGAATTAATGCCGCGTTTGCGCCCCCAGTTAGAAAGGCCTTCTGGATCGCTTGATCCATTCGGAAGGCGATTTTTGTCTGGCTTGCCAGTTCGCTGATTCGTTGGTTGGAAACTCCGCCGATTAATAATGAGACCGTGCCGGTGCAGGTGAGCGCCCCATGGGAATCAGCAAAAGCGAGATGCCCGAACATGGCAACCAGGAGAAAGATCAATGGCTTGCGCAAAAAGAACTCCTAGGTTCGACAGGAATAAGCGGATGGTTGTTTCCGCACCATAAAGGAGTCGAGCGCGGGCTGGAAGGTAACGGAGGTAATTCACGAGGTTAGAAAGGCTTGCGACTCCATCGGCCTTTGGTAACAGCACCGAAGCCCAGCTTGGGAACGAACACGCCGCGGAATCCACCGATTTCACCGGGACAAGTTAGGAGTACAATGTTAAGAGAGAGCGCTTTGCGCGGAGGATCGTATGATTGAAGGCCTATTTCAACCAATGCATCTGCTGGTAATCTTTGCCATTGCTCTGCTGATTTTTGGTCCCAAGAAGCTGCCGGAACTTGGCAAGGGCATCGGCGAAGGTAGTCGCGCGCTGAAAAGCGGAATGAAAGAAGGGTCTGAAG
>JBOGLB010000495.1:0-2497 GCA_050745965.1 Terriglobales bacterium
AAACTTCATCTACAATGAGCGCCAGATTGTTGTCGCAGCAAAGCAGATTTAGCGCGGAGCGCTCGGATGAACTAACAAATGATCCGGTCGGATTATTCGGATGCACCGCCACCATTGCCCGAGTCCGGTCATTCACGGCCTGAGTCAACGAGTGGAAATCAATCTGCCATCCGTGGTCATAAATCAGAGGATAGGGAACCAGCTTCACATCCTGCAAGTCGGCGAGAAATTCAAACAGGGGATAGCTCGGCTTTGGAACCAGAATCTCGTCGCCAGGATTGCACAACAGCCGAAAAACATAGGAATAGCCCTCGCTGGTGCTCGTGGTAAGCACGATTGATTCTGGATGAACGACGGTATTGTGGTCTTCACGGTAATAGCCCGCGACCGCCTCCCGCGCACTCAGCAATCCTTTCGGCTGCGGATCGTAATCCATCGCCGCATTATTCCGAAGGGAATCCAGAATAGTTCTAGTGTCGTACCGCAATCCGGCTCGGGTAGGGTTTGAGATGGTGAGATCAATCAGTGGAATCCCGGCGGACTGTAGTTCTCGCTGGACTTGGGTAAAACGATTTTGGACGAGCGCCCAGCCGGTGCGTTTAGAAAACATTCAGCTCAAATAATAATGGCGGGATGCCGGACGCGCTAAGGTATTTCGATCTCCAAATATTCGTTGTGCTTGCTCCAGAATGGAAGGCGGGCAAGCCAATATTTCCTGCGGATTGCGCCCCGCGCCGTTGGCCAATTCTCAAGCGGCAGAATCCGCGCTGATCCAGCAAATTCGGGGCCAGTGACTTTTCCGCGAACCGTGCATGGCGCGACCTTCACTGCCGAATTGTTTCGGATTCTCTTATATTTCCCGGAATCATTTCGCGTCATCACGTAGAGTCTGCCGTTGTCTTCAGCAAACCATACCGGCGTTGAGACGGCGATCCCGTTTTTTCGGAACGTAGAGAGGCAGATATATTTCTGTCCGTGAATCGCCGTGGGAACAGACACGATACATTGTACCCGCAAGATTAAGCAGGAGGAATCCTGGTATTCCCGAATTGCAGAAGTTCGGCCAGTTTCTTCAACGGTAACAACGACGATAAAATCTTTAGGGCATTCCGGTTACGCTGGGCACCGTCGGACATGCTCCCCGCGCTTATGCTTAAGCATTTGTGTTACCCTCCCCTGCGATGCCCAATAACAAGATTGAGCGGCGAGCCGGAGAACGAATCCCAGTGCGGGTTCCAGTTACGATTACGGCCACCGACACGAACCTTCAGGCCACGGGACAAACTCGTGATCTGAGCTCGAACGGCATATTCTTTTACACGGACTTTCCCATCCAGCAGGGCAACAAAGTTGAAATGGTTTTGATCCTGCCCCCAGAGCTTACAAATGGCGAGAAGCGCTGGGTATGCTGCCAGGCCACGGTCGTCCGAGTCGAGGATGATGCCGACGGAAGTAAGCACGGAGTTGCTGCCGAAGTTAGGGACATGCAGTTCCTCCCGGAACTGATTGGCTAAAGTTTCATATTGGCGTTCTGCACTGTTTCTTGTGCGCTCCACGATCTTGCCGAAGCATCCCAGAGCCCCTTTTGCAAAAAATGTGCATTTTTTTGTACCAATGCCTCGAAATCGGTGCAATAATGCTCGCCGTTACATCACTCTGGCCAGAAAACTCAACTTTCAGGATTGTTTTTATGTGGATGCAGAAACTTTCCGGCGGTGTATTGCGTGTGCTGACGCCGCTCGGACCGCGCTATTTCAGACCATCTTTTGCACAGCGGATTTACCTGCTATGGGTATTTCGTAACTTTCAGACCTTGCCGGCAAAGGTACTGAATTCCCGGCAGACAAGATTGATTGACGCAATCTGTGTTCGCCCACAATTTCTCACCCTGCGGATTGACGATTTAGCGGTTCTTGGGACATTGGAGGAGCGGCCGCCGGTCACGGCGCAAGACCTTCCGCCCAGGCGTCCGACAGCAAGCGTAGCGGATTCGGTGCAGGCGTTCACCGCGAATTTGCGACAGAGATTTTAGTAGCGGCAACAGCTGCGCAAAAGCGAAGGCGCTTCTCGCCCGAATGTTATACTCTGCTTCTGTCCTTCCCGTTTTAATTCCAGCGTTCGGGCGCGTAGCTCAATTGGCAGAGCAACTGACTCTTAATCAGTAGGTTGTAGGTTCGATTCCTACCGCGCTCACCATAATCCTTGCACTGTAGACTTGGCTGTCCCTAGGACGACCGCGTGCTTCTGACCCTATGGATTGGGGCAATAGCCACTTTCACCGAAACATCGAATTGAATGGCAGCGAATTAGGTGTGAATCCGGCATTCACTTTCAGGTAACGACCCAACACAATCGTCTTGACCGTGTGACAAGGACACTCCGTCCCCATCTTTGACCGTAGGAGTATCGCCGCACGGTCTGTATTCGAACTGTCAATCCTCTCAGCTTGAGTTGTGAGGACTGTGCTTTCGCCATGTGAACCGGTGTTCCTGTCGCT
>JBOGLB010000496.1:0-2433 GCA_050745965.1 Terriglobales bacterium
GCCGAAGCGTGATGCTTCGGGCGCCGCCCAAGGTCATGGCTCGTCTCTTGCTGGACAATCCGTCGTACTACATCAACCGCGAGACTTCGTGGATGGCGTTCAACCGCCGGGTCCTCGAGGAAGCTTATGACGAACAGAATCCCATACTCGAGCGCCTGAAATTCCTCTCCATCACCGCCAGCAATCTGGACGAGTTTTTCGAAGTCAGAGTCGCCGCGCTGGCTCAACAAATCGAAGACGGCAACACCGAGCCCGGCCCCGATGGCATCGGTCTCCTTGAAGAACGAGATCTCCTTTCCGAAAACATTCACGAGTTCGTCGAAGACCAATATCGCTGCTGGAATGAAAAGTTGCAGCCATCGCTGGCTCAGAATGGCATACGTGTGCTCAGGATAGATGATCTGGATGGCGAGGCTCGCGCTTTTGTCGAAAAATACTGCGAAGAAGAATTAGACCTTCTAGTCACTCCTGTGACCATAGACCCCGCTCATCCATTCCCCCGGGTCATCAACAAAGCATTGGGTGTTGCATTCTTATTGCGGCGCAGACGGCGCTCCGCGCTTACTTACACCGGAGTAGTTATCGTGCCGCGCGCTTTGCCGCGCTTGGTCAGGCTGCCTTCCCGCGAGACCGCGGATTTTATCTTCCTTGCTGACATGGTTACTCATCACGCCTCCAGGATGTATCACGGTTACGACATTGTTTCCGCGGCAGCATTCCGGGTAACACGCAACAGCAACTTGTATCTCGCGGAGGAAGAATCGCGCAGCCTGCTGGAATCGGTCCGAGCCGAGCTGCACAACCGCCGCAAGGGAGACGCGGTTCGCCTGGAAATTGACGCCAACGCCGATCCTGAAATCGTCGAGCGTCTGCGTACAAATTTTGAATTGGAGTCCTGGCAGGTTTTTCCTGTTGACGGACCGGTAAATCTGTTTCGCCTGTTCAATCTGTATGAACAGATTGACCGCCCTGAACTGAAGTTCAAGCCATTTGTTGCCCGCGAACTTCATCTGACCGCGAAGTCCCAGGACATTTTTGAGGAGCTCCGCCGCCACGATATTTTACTGCATCATCCATTCGATTCGTACGACGCCGTGACTTCATTCATTGAAACCGGGGCCGAAGATCCACTCGTACTCTCCATCAAGCAGACTCTTTACCGCACAAGCGAGCAGTCTCCGATCGTTCCTGCCCTGATTTCAGCAGCGGCGACAAAGGACGTCACCGCCGTGGTGGAATTGAAAGCGCGATTTGATGAAGCCTCCAACATACGCTGGGCGCGGGACCTCGAAGACGCCGGGGTACAGGTGTTTCACGGGCTTGTGGGACTGAAAACACACTGCAAGCTTTCCTTGATGGTTCGTCACGATCCTGATGGAATCACACGGTCATATGCACACTTGGGCACCGGCAATTACAACGCAGCTACGGCTCGTTTCTACACCGACTTGAGCCTGCTGACCGCTGATCCTGAAATCACCAGCGCTGTTCACGATGTTTTTAGCTTCCTGACCGCGTATGCCGAGCATCCCAATTACGATCCGCTGCTGGTTTCCCCATTGGACATGGCCGAGCACAGTCTGGCTCTAATCGCGCGGGAGGCCGAACATGCCCACCATGGCCGCCCGGCCCACATCATCGCCAAGATGAATGCGCTCCTCGATCAGAACATTATTCTGGCGCTCTACCGCGCATCGCAGGCCGGGGTTGAGATTGATCTGATCGTTCGCGGAATGTGCGCACTTCGTCCTGGCATTCCTCGGGTAAGCGATCGGATTCGAGTCCGCAGTATCGTTGGCCGTCTGCTCGAACACAGCCGCGTTTATTATTTCGCTAATGGCGGACACGAAGAGCTTTACCTGGGCAGCGCCGATTGGATGCCGCGCAATCTCTATGAACGAGTCGAAGTGACCTTTCCGGTTAAGGACGAGCTTTTACGCGACCGAGTGCGGCATGAAATCCTGGCGGCCTACCTCGCTGATACCGCCAAAGCGCGACTATTGCAGAAAGACGGCGCCTACATCCGCGCCTGGCAGGCTCGCGGAAAGCGGAAGCCCAGGGAATCGGACCTCTTCAGCGCGCAGGATTTTCTGATTGCCTTGGCGGAAGGAAAGCAAACATTAGATGGAATTCCCCGCAGGCATGTAAAGACGGTTCGAAAAACTCGTTTTGACAAGGGACTGAAAACCAGATGATTATTTATTTTTTACGCCATGCCAGCGCCGGTGAACGCATCGCCAATCCTAAGAAAGATGAAAAGCGCGCGCTCGATAAGGCTGGCATCGAGCAGTGCGGCTACGTAGGGCGAGCCCTGAATGCTCTCGATGTCCACGTGGACGTAATTATTTCGAGCCCCTTAAAACGGGCTGCGCAAACCGCTTCCCTGGTTGGCAATGAACTCAGCTATGAGGGGAAACTTCAGTTGGAAGACGC
>JBOGLB010000497.1:0-2997 GCA_050745965.1 Terriglobales bacterium
ATGGGATTTCGGGGCATTGATACGGCCAACCAGCGGCGACATTATTTCGAGGCCGGCGTAGGCGAAGGGTTAGCCGCTGCCTATCACGCCGGGATAGTCGAGCGCGAGCAGTTATTTCTACAGACGAAATTCACCTATCGGGCCGGCCAGGATCATCGGCTTCCCTATGATCCTCGTGCCACCCTCTCCGCACAAGTGGCTCAGTCGATGGCCAAATCACTCGAACATTTAGGAACTGATCACGTTGACAGTTATGTCCTGCACGGACCGTCGTCCAACGACTGGACTGACACCGATAGCGAGGTCTGGGACGCAATCATTAATGAGCGCAATGCGGGACGCACACGTTTCGTGGGCGTGAGCAATGTCTCTCTTCGGCACCTTGAGCGCCAAGTCTCGATTCACTCCGATGTGCCTGCATTCGTCCAGAACCGCTGCTTTGCCCGCACGGGCTGGGACCGCGAAGTACGATCATTCTGTAGGTCGCACAAAATCGTTTATCAGGGATTCTCGCTTCTAACGGCAAATTCGGAAGTATTAAACCATCCGCTGGTGACCGGGCTGGCCGCGAGCAAGAAGGCCACTCCAGCGCAGGTAGTGTTCGCTTTTGCGCGTTCAGTAGGAATGACAGCTCTGACGGGAACTTCCAGCTCAGAACACATGAAGCAGGACCTGGCCAGCACGCAGGTGATTCTATCTCCGGAAGATGTTCGGACAATCGAGTCTCTGGCAGGCTGACCATAGAGCTTCAATTGAACGAGGAAGTTGGTGCCGGGAGGGGGAGTCGAACCCCCAAGGGCCGAAGCCCGGCGGATTTTGAGTCCGCTGCGTCTGCCAGTTCCGCCATCCCGGCTACGGTCGTATGGAAGGAAATCAAAGCTTAATTGATGGTTTGGGGGTTTGCAACATCGCGCAGCACTCGAATAAATCGCGGCTGTTCGTTCGCACCTGCGTTTGAACCCATCAGCGAAATCGTCGTATCAGCAGGGTGTGCATGTCCGAGCGGTACAAACCGAGCACATACATGGTTGCCTTCGCTTTGGTCGAATAGATCAGCTGACGAATTCGCAGCAAAGGCAAAGCCCGCGGAATATCCAATAGATGGGCTGTCTTGGAATCTGCCGCTGTTGCGTCCACCTCTTCATCAGCGTAGGAAAGTTGTATGCCGTAATCGTGCTGCAATATGGAAAACAATGAACCACTTACTAATGAGGCGCGGCTGAGGCCGGGGACATCGGCCGCCGACAAATAACAAGTTTCCAGCGCAAAAGGTTCCTCGGCCCCCATGCGAATCCGTTCTATTTTAATTACCTTGGCCCCCGCAGCTAACGCCAGCCGTGCGTTCACATCTGGCTCATCATTTACTGAAGCAAAGGACAAAACTTTGGAAAACGACGCCAGACTGCGTCCCGTCATCAATTCGGTGAAACTGGTTAGCTTGTTGAAGTGAATCATCGGGGGGGCCACGAAGGTTCCTGCCCCACGACGACGCTGTACTCGTCCTTCCCGCTCCAACGCCACGAGCGCGTGACGCGCAGTCATCAGGCTGACGGTATGAATTTTCGCCAGTTCGCGTTCCGATTCCACTGCGTCACCAGGTTTCAACTCGCCGGTTTCTATCCGATTGAGAATCGCAGTCTGTATTCTTTTGTACGCGGGCGTACCGCCCTGGCCATTTCCTGACGTGGCGATATCTGTCATGAACACTCCGTGGTTCGATATCAAATACAGAATCAAGTAGCTGCAAACTTACACACTTGGCTCGGTTGACGCGATTGACTAAAGCCATTCATCCCAATATAGCTATAGAGCGGATGTGGCAACTTCCTCAAAACTCTCTAAAATTTTGCTATAGAGCATATAAGTTCCATTTATACGGACCTAAATTACATTTTCATCGCTTATTTGTAAAGCTTCAATCTCCAAACGACCAATTATTTGCAACTTTGCAGTTGAAATCTATATTTCTCGGTGATCGTCACGGCTGCCTGCCCTCTGTTCCAGCGTCCGGCAAGAACTGCTCACGTCCAAGATTTCCACAGGAGCTATAGAGCGATACGGCGATTATTTCAATAATAATGTGTTTTTTGCTTGACGACCATCTCTCATCTCCTATATAGCATTGCACTAATGTTTTTTCCTAGTTAATTTTGTGCTGACGTTCCAGGTTCAGGAGGATGTATGCGACGCTCAATAAAGATTGCAGTTCTGCTTTTCACAATCGCGGGTTTGTTCGCTGCCGTGGCGCCTTCTTGGGGACAGGAAGTAACCGCCGGGATCACTGGCACTGTGCTCGATCCGAGTGGCGCTCCCATCGCTGGCGCCGAAGTGACTGCCAAGGATCTGGACCTGGGAACCATTTTCACCACGAACAGCGATAATTCCGGCGTCTTCAACATCACGCGGATGCCCGTGGGCCGGTATTCCGTAACCGCGACTGCTTCTGGCTTTGACACCGCGGTTTACCATCCTTTCACTCTGGTTCTAAATCAGATCGCCAATGTGAAGTTTGATATGAAGATCGGGCAGCTTGCCCAGGTAGTCGAAGTCACGGGTGCGGCGCCGATTCTTCAAACCCAGACTACGGAAGTCAGCACTCTCATTGATGCGAACACGAACGTGAGCTTGCCGCTGGCCTCACGCAACTATTTGCAGTTGACGCTGCTCGCGCCGGGCGTAACCAACGTTGACCCAGATGGCATGAGACAGCCGCAGTCCATGCTCGACTCCGGCCGGCCATACATCAATGGCAATCGCGAGCAGGCAAACGAGTTCCTGCTCGACGGGCAGCTCAACAGCGAAGACAAAAACAACGAGACGGCGTACCAGCCGGGAATTGATGCGATTCAGGAATTCAATCTCATCACCCAGAACGGGTCCGCAGAGTTCGGCAACTACGAAGGCGGAGTTGTCAGCGCTACCGTCAAGTCGGGTACGAATAACTTTCATGTGGATGTGTTCGAGTTCCTGCGGAACGACAAGTTTGATGCCAACAAT
>JBOGLB010000498.1:0-2308 GCA_050745965.1 Terriglobales bacterium
TGGTTATCTCCAAACGACTTCGATACATCCTTGAAGGCGATGTATGGGCTGGATTGCTCGGGTGCGCTCATTGGGATCGCTCGTTCTCCAAAGATAGGTCGTCTGTTTTTTCGTTCTGTTTGCACCAGGCTCGGGCAGCCGCCCATTCTTCGGGAGTGTTCAGGTTTCGAAACATGTCTGAGCGAAATCCCAGATGCGTTAGTTCTTCCTCTTCAATCACTCTTGTCCGAACGCTCGCAAACAGCGTATCAATTTTATTCTGCCCACGAATCAGGGCTTTTTCGCTGACCGCTGCAAACCCCCGCCGGTAAATCGCACACAAGGGATGCAAAAACCCTTCGGTCCTTGGCACGGTGACCTCCGCTTCGCCGGTGAGCGCGTCGGAAATAAGAAAATCGAGAAATCGCCTTTCCACGAAAGGAATATCAACGGCAAGGACGAGATTGAAGTCTGTCTGAGTCTGCGTGAGCGCCGCATGGATACCGCCCAAAGGCCCTCGATCAGGATATATGTCTTCCACCACGCGCCCGTGCTGCCCAAATTTCGCCGGATCGCCGACCACAAGAACATCGTCCGTCACCGACTTCGCCACGCTTAGCGTTCGCTCCAGCAGTGTTTCGCCGCCAAGCTCCAGAAAAGCCTTATCCTTCCCCATGCGTGTGCTCTTGCCACCCGCCAGCACGAAAGCAGTCACATCGTTCACGCGCTGATGATACACGGTGCCCAGCCAGGTTCGGCGTTGAGTCCACGCTGCTTTTGCCGGCGCTTCACCCACGAGTTCGTTTATTGAGATTTCGCCTGATTTCCGGGTCATTATTCCCAATACACAAAAGTAACCTATCCAAGTCCGGCCCTCCGTTAGATGATGGTGTTCCGGCGTTTTCCCAGTCCGGAACACGATCATGCCTCAGAAACTATTGGACGCCCTCATGCTTCGGAGTTGCTCTCACGAGTTTTCCTGGCCTCGCAGGGCGCCAGACGGCCATTATTATCAGGTTTGCCTGCTTTGCGCCGCCGAGTACAGATATGACTGGGAAACGATGCGCCGTACAGAACGACTGGAACAGTCGGCTACCGAGGGGTCAGTCCCGGAAGATAAGCGCAGCTACAAATCAACTTGGATGCCGCGAGCGCGCCGCCTCAAGTTCGTGGCTCCTTTGCGCTACCGGGTGCGAAATCTCGGGAATTGGGCTGACGGAACGATTGAAAACCTAAGCCAATCGGGACTATTCTTCCACGGCTCGTCCCAGTTACCATCGAACACTTTGGTGGAGATGATCTTCGAAATGCCGGAAGAAATTTCCGGCCAGAAAAACAGTAATGTGCTGTGCCACGGGCGGGTAATTCGCGCCCGACCAGCGCCGGACTGCCCCGACGTGGTCGAACTCGCGGTGACCATTCTGGATTACAAATTTATCCGCCACAATTAACCGAACTGCAAGAGTTACCTCGGCATAGACACCCTTCTTTCATCCCCATTGGTCGCCGGATTGAAAAGTCCGGAGTACGCCGCTATAGTGCGAATAACGGATTCTCAATGAGCGCACGCGCGAACTTTCTGCATCTTAATAAGGAAAGTAAATACAGGAGTGCTTCCATGAAGACTAAATTTTCCCTCTGCCTGAGCACAATCACGCTCGTGACCATCCTGATCGCGGGAGTTGCCTGCTCCAAAGCCCCCAGCGATTCGCAAATGGCAACCGATATACAAAATAAAATCAGCGCCGATTCAGGACTTCAGGGAAAGCAGCTTGTGGTACAGGCGGCGAATGGGACGGTCACGCTTTCCGGTACCGTGGACAACGATGCAGAGCGGGATGCGGCGGCAAAGTACGCCTCTTCCGAGGCAGGAGTAAAACAGGTCGTCAACAACCTCACAGTTGCGTCTGCTCCGCCCGTAGAGGCGGAACAGCAGGCGCCAGCGCCGGCGACAATCCCGCCTGCGGAAGAGAGTCGCAAGGAAGAAGCCGCTTCGCGGCGTCACCACAGGCATTCGGCGAGGAGCGAGGAATCAGCTCAGAATAGCGACAACAGCAACAATAATATGCCGATGGCTTCGAACTCCGCTCCGCCGCCGATGAACAATCCGGAAAACGCAGCGCCGGCACCGCCGCCTCCACAGCTTCCACCGCCACCGCCGCCACCACAAAAGGTTACGATTCCTTCCGGGACTTCCCTTTCGGTTCGTTTAATTGATCCCATTGATTCCGAAGCCGCGCACGACGGCGATACTTTTCACGCGACTCTGAATGCACCCCTTTCGGTTGACGGCGACGTCGCGGTTCCAGCCGGCTATGAAGCCCTAGGC
>JBOGLB010000499.1:0-4430 GCA_050745965.1 Terriglobales bacterium
GATTTCCTCGGATACACGATTCCGGTGCGCCATCAATGTTTCAGCGGAAGAAATGGCCTGACGCCGCTGAGTATCCACTTGGCCAAAATCCTTCAGCACCTGAGTCGGATTCATCCCGCGTTGGCGAATTTTTTCTTCAACAAGCGACAGATTGTCCCGCACAAAGTTCAAATCAAGCATATGGAGTCATTACTGTACAGAAAAAGAGGCGCTGAATGCACGGCGGCGGTGCCAGGCAGCGTCCTTGCGGATGAGTGTGTGAGAAGGGGGCTATTGAGAATCGCCCAGGGTTTTATTGAGTTACCCTGCTATAAAGCGTCCCACACTTCGCGAAGGACGCGGAGTATCAGGTAGCCGGACGAAATCTAGTGCACGTGCTTCAATTCAACTGTAATCACGCGATGATCAGAAGACGCCAGTTCAAGTGCATTTGTGCCACTCTGAATGTCATTGTAACTCCATGGCACATAGCCAGGCGCGGTCACCGTGATCTCAATCGGAGCGTGAGGAAGCGCGAAAAAGAAATGGCCATCTGGCGAAATGGTAGTTGAGTACATTGACGCTGGACTTGCTCGACGAAGACTAATCCGAGCTTTCGTTATCGGCATTCGGGTTTCGGCGTCCACCACAAAACCGGCTAAGGTTCCGTCAGGAGATCCCAGCTTAATGTCCACGTTCTCCAAACGTGCGCCATCTGTTAATCGCACCTCCGGACTGCTCTCTTGGCCTGAAACGAAGAGTAGGCCTTGAGTGTCAGGGTAGCCAGCTTCTGGCTTTACCGCGCAGAGCCGCGTCCTGCCGTGGTAAGCAGGCAAAACAAGACGATATTTGCCCTCTTGGTCCGTAAGAGGCGCGACCGGCATTGGTCCGCTAATCGCCACATCTAAGGGAAATGCAGAAATTTTGGCAGCCGCAACAGGTCGCCCTTCAGAATCCAAAACTCGACCCGTTACTGTCGCCCAGTCCTCGGGGGTTTGGGCTCGCATCGTTGTAAACAGTCCTGCGGCTAGTACGAAAATGCACCCGACTGAACACAAGTGCCTGGTCATGAGCAGATTCTCCTGGCTATTTTGGAAACGTTGTTCCTGGTGAAAACCCCAAGATGTTTCCGTCGACATTAATAATCGTATTCTCCGCGTTCACCGGTCCAATCGTGCCTATTGATGCGGGCGAACCGTTAGCCGGACACCACTGCCACTGTTGGCTCGGGAATTGAAACCCACAGGGCGTTACACTGACGGAACTGGGACAGCCCGGAGACAAGAAATCTGTGAATTCCCCCGACTGCCCTGGATAGTAGCTGATGCTGGAGGTACAGGTTGCTCCCGTCATGATAGGTTGCTCGTTGCAGCTGCTGATAATGTCAGTTGGGACGTTTTCTTTGAGCAGGAAGGGCGCTTGCATCCGGAAATCTGTCGCGTCCACGACTTCGTAAGTGATTTGCCTACTCTGGGTGGAAGGATCGCTGCCGCAGTTCAACGTCTGCGCGGTATCAGTCAAAACGTATAAATGATCAGGCATCTGCACCGTGACAGGCTGCTGGCCTTCCATGTCCCGGTTATTGCAATGGGGATATGCGTTCCCATCCTGAAGCAGAACGTTACCCCAGCCGGTCGCTCCTCCCACGGCAACAGTGTGGAGCATCCGAGTAGGGAGCGTAGCAACCGACGTGTTGCTGCTGGACCAACTATACGCCCAAGTCGAAACATCCATCCAGGCTCCCCCGCACTGTTCTAAAGCCTGTAAGGTGTCCATGTTGTCGATTCCGGGTGGTCCGGCGAACGGGTTGGGTATGAGTTGAGCACGCACGAACGCGCAACACTCTCCGCAACCGTATGAGGCGTGACCGTAGGTTTTGTCTATCACTAATTTTCCTTCGTAGAGCAATCCTACGGTTGGGTGGTCCAAGTCGCGCAGCTCATACGATCCCGTCAGTGTGTCGGGGGGAACTTTATTTCCGTCCGAATCCGGGAGCTGATTTCGAATCACCTGACCTACATCCAGCCAGAGTTGTTGGTTTGGAGCAAGCACCTTCTCAACCCTGTACTTGCTTTTGCCTCCATTGTAAAACAGCGTGACCTGTGCTGCGGTAGGTTCGGAGCCGCCGTTCCCGGTCGTGATCAGCGTGTTGTGGGTAGCGTCCACATGCCACATGCTTCCCTTGAAAAGGCGGTTTGTATCCTCAGTGAAAGGAGTCTGCAAGCCGTAGCGGTTTGTAACATCGTAGCTCAAAGCCACGGCCACCAAATCGGATATCAGCCCGGAATATGCGAGCCTGACCGTGCCCCACATGGCGCCGTTTGTTGGCGCTAACCTGGGGTTCTGTACGTTCGTGCAGGAAAAATGTAAGGTCTTTTCATACTAGCCAGTGTGCTTAGTTATCACGGGTCTCGAACTCATCGAAATCGGCATGGACGGAAAAAGATCGAGAAATCCAAACAACAGGCGGCACAGGACGAGTATCCGTTAACCTGGGTTAATGTCCAAAGACCGGACGCGGACCTGGGGCACCAGGCATGAAAAAACTACACCGCCCCTGCTTGAAAGTACGGGATTCCCAGGTTAGCGCCGACAAACGGCGCGAACCTGGGGCACCAGGCTAGAATCAATTGGACACCCAGCTCCCACGCATTTGTTATCTGGTCTCAACCCTGGCAGGGACTATTTCCACCTCGATCTTTACTTGCTCGCCGGACCTCACGCGAAGGAAGGAATTCGGTCTTGTGGCGTAGGACCACGGCTTGTATCCCTGTTGGCGGATCTCAATCGAGAGATCGGTATTTGTAGGCAGCAGCGCGTGAAAGTCAGCGGGCTCCGATATCATTATCTCGCCCAACCCGTCTGCCCTCTTGAGGACCAGCTGGGAGTTCACGGGCGCCCCAGAAACGGCATCTCGAACCGAGACGACCAAAACTCCTCCCTGAGGGCCAATGACGAGTGTGGCTTGCCCTGTCGGGTGTCCCGGTGAAAGTGTCACTTTCGGTGCTGGTCGTGTTCTGCATATGGAAAATCTCGTATTGGGGTAACCGTCCGCCTCCTTGCTGGCGTAAAGATCATAAGACCCCCAAGCCAAACCGTTGATCTCGAATCTTCCATTTGCATCGGTTTCTACTATCACAACAAGACTACTCATCACGAAAACGCCACGTATATCTGGGCTTACCTGAGCGTGGGGCACCGGCGTGCCCCGTTCGTCCACCACGGTCCCGATAATCTTCCCCATTGAACCCTGCCCGAAAAGAGGGCAGGCGATTAACAAGAAGATAAGGCATCTGATTGGCATTTTCAAAGTAACCCTCACTCGCGTGCGTATTCTCAATGAGGTTCCGCAGTCCCGCCCGGAATAGAACTGGGCGGGTTCGTGACGCCAAATTCGTTAACTGCATTCGTGTGGATCCAACCGTTTATCACCACAAGCTCGTGGGTAAAAGTGGAGCCGTCGCACCAATTCCACGTTGATTTATTACTCGAGAATCCGCAGTCGGCCGGGGTAAATGAAAAGCCCTTCAGTCTCCAACCGTCTGTGAATGTCCCGTCGGGATAGCTGGTAACCCCTCCACAAGCCCCATAAACTTGCGTTGGTGCGGAGTGATTTGTACAATTCCAGCCACTATCTGACCCGTTGGTCTCCCCGATTGGGATACTGCCCGTTGCACTGCTTCCGCTAAAGTTTTTTATTTGATAATTGATGTTGTCCCTGCGTTCGTTCCACTGAAATTCTGAATTTGGTAAGTAACAAAACGCTCCACCGTGGTGCTACAGCCCGAGCATTTGCCTGTGACATCGCTCTGCACAATCATGTGATAGGGCCCGTCCACCTGAAGGTGCGGGCGCCGAGATCAGGGCGAACCTTTCGGACGCTGCGTCAAATTCACTGACCCCACGTCGACAAAATCGGACATGTTAATAACCACGGGCCGAGTTATGTTGGAGGAGAGAATAAGTCTCACCTTGTCATTCTCAAAGGTAGCGGACGATAACCTTATTGGGAAATAGTTGCTCACTAGAGGACCCAGTTGGGACGGCGGTATTACCAAACGGCGAACGTCTGCCTTACCGCTGTCGACGGTCACCGACACAACCGAGAACTCGTTTGCGGTAATGTCGGCGAATATATATCGGGAGGAGTCTTTCCAAATGTAAAACCCGCCCACAGTATGAGCTAGCTCAGGGGGCACATCCACATTGTCAGCTTCGCGGTTGCCAATTTCAGCTGGATAGACCGCGAATCCCACATCAATGTGGTCGTCCAGCCTAATTCCCGAGGCACGGTTTTCCGCTGGCGATTCCGAAACAACGTAGAGTAGAGCCCGGTCGTCGGGAGATGGTGCGCCGTGAGGTGCAAAAAACTTCGTGTAAGCCACGTATTGTCCGTCGGCAGAAATAGCCGGAATATAGCATGTGAAATAGTCGGTCACCCGGCTGTTAAC
>JBOGLB010000500.1:0-1953 GCA_050745965.1 Terriglobales bacterium
TTCGACAACTGCGTCAGGGCTGCTGGAAAAACGGGTCGAAGAGGCGCTGCTTTCAGCCGCGCCGACCATCGAATTCCAAAGACTTACGGCATGCCTGAACCTTCCTTCAATTTCTGCATCTCCTCGCCGGCGATGTGGAAGCCAGTGTTCGCCGCAGGCACTCCCGCGTAGATTGCGGTTTGCAGCAATACTTCTTTTAGATCGCAGGGCTCGAGATCGTGTGCTAGTCCTGCGTGCACATGCAACCGAAACTCCTCCCATCGCCCCAGGCTGGCGGAAATTGCGAGTGCAATCAAACGCCGTGTTCGCCGGCTCAATCCGGGACGCGTCCAGATGGCACCCCAGGCATATCTCGTAATCAGCTCCTGAAAATCGCGGGTAAAGTCAGTGGTTGCGGCTGTTGCGCGGTCCACATATGCGTCTCCAAGAACTTCACGGCGGACCGCAAATCCGCCTTCCAGTGGGTCGCGCGCTATATCCCGCGGATGGAGAAATTCGAGCAATGCCGCCGTAAAAGATTGGGGTCGTTCAAGATTGGATAAATGCGCTGCCGCCAAATGAACCACGCGCACTCCAGGTATTTCACGGGCAAGCGTTTCTCCATGACCTTCCCATGATGTGGAGACGTCCCTATCGCCCACGATCAAGAGTGTAGGGATGGAAATTTTCTGCAACGACTTTGTGCTGTCGAAGTCTCGAAGCGCGGCGCAGCAACCGGCGTAGCCCGCAGGGTGTGTTCCTAAGAACACGCGACGTATCGCCGCGGAACGAACATCGTGCCTTGAAAGTGTCTCCGGAGAAAAGAACCGCTGCATCGCAACGTCAACGATCGCTGCCATTCCATTCTTTAAGACGGCTTGCCTGCGCTCTTCCCAATTAGCCGGAGGACCAAATTGTGCGGACGTATTTGCCAAGACAAGTTTAGTGACGCGATCGGAGGCGTTTATCCCAAGCCATTGCGCGATGGCCCCGCCCAGTGAAATACCGCAGAAATAGAATTTCGGAATACCGAGAGAATCGGCGAGTCCTATTACGTCCCGACCTAATTCCTCGATTGAGTAGTCTCCCGCAGGCGCATCGGAGGCGCCTTGTCCGCGAATGTCGTAGCGCAAGATTTGGAAATATGGCAGTAGATCTTCAACCTGCTGCGACCACATTCCGTGGTCCGTGCCGATCGAGTGGGATAAGACAAGTACAGGGGTGGTGCTCTTTCCTTCGAGGCGATAAAACACTCGGTGTTTGTCAATGATTGCAAAGGGCATGATTGCTCATTTCTTCTTGCTGCGAGCGTCGGGCGCCAACGGCGATAGCAGGCGCGTTCGAAATTCTTCGGCGACGCCGAGATACAGTTCTGGAACTTCGAGATCGTTCACAGCCCCAGCATGCAGGTGACGCATGATCTCCGGCGTATCCGCGAGAACTTCGGAAAGGCGCCGCCTTTGTGAAACAGCCTCCTGAGTCGCGTCTCCCAGAAGCTTTTCAGCCAAGTCCCGGCCCAAGTGCTGCGTCAGTATTGTCATCGCCTTCTCGGCAAAAACCGTTCCGCGAGTGGCCTCGATGTTAGAGCGCATGCGCTCGGGATTCACGGTAAGTCCATCCATCACTTCAGCCATTGAATTAATAGCCCGCCCCGTGGCTTGAACTATTGCTGCGACCGTGGGCCACTCCGACTGCCAGCCACCGGCTCCTCGTTCATGCTCTTGAATCATCGCTGAAAGAAAAGTTGCCACCAGCCCAGGAACACGATTTGCAGCAGCCAGCGTAAGGACACAACCAACAGGATTATGTTTGTGTTGCATGGTGGACGAGCCGCCGCGCGCGGACCCGCCGGGTTCAGCAACCTCGGCGACTTCGTCTTGCATCAGCAAGCTGATGTCACGTGCCATCTTTCCCAGAGAACCCGTGAGGACGCCGCATGCGCACATCAGCGCGCCCAGCCGGTCGCGATGGGTG
>JBOGLB010000501.1:0-2863 GCA_050745965.1 Terriglobales bacterium
CGCACATCTCTCGATTCCGGGGATGTCTCCGGCGCTATCGAATACCTCGAGAAGGTCGCGGACCTTGACAGCCATCCCGAAGGTCTCAGCGCGCTATTCAACGCTTACTTGCAAAATGGACGGCTCCCTGAGGCGCGGCTGTTAGCAGGAAAACTGCTTACCGTGCACAACGATCCGACGGGAGTGAATCGTTATGCCGAGGCCCTGATGGTATCGGGCCAGTTCGAAGAAGCGTTGCAGGTCTATGGGGAGTATTCGGACGCGTTGTTGTCGTCGGATCCGACCAGAATTTTAGAGAGCCTTCATTCGATCATCAGTCATGTTCGTGAAAACGTCGCCAGTCTTGAAACTATCCTGGCGCTGTTCACCAAAGCTGGTGAGACCAGTCACACAACCGAGGTTTATGAACTTCTCGCGCATGCGTACGTGCAGGCGGGCGACCTTGAGAAGGCGCGCGACTTTTACCTTAAGCTGACCCAACTCGAACCCCAGAATCAGTTGCATGCCCGCAACTACCAGCAGATCGTCGGAAAAGTGGGGGGATCTACTCCTCGTTTCATCAGCGCTGAGGAAGGTTCAATCCTTATCGAGGAATTGGAAACAACCGCGCCGTTTATTGATCAAAGATATGAGGATGAAGTTGCGCTTTCAGTGCGCGCGGCGTTAACCGACGCCGAACTTTTCATTTCATACAACATGCCGGAGAAGGCTTTGACGCCTTTGCTCACTGTGTTGCCAAAAGCACCGCAGGACTTGAGACTGAACCAGCGGCTGGCCAGCCTTCACAACCGGGCGGAGCGGTTTGCCGAGGCGGCGATCTGCTGCCGAACGCTGGAGACTATCTATCACGACGCAGGGAACCCGGATGAAGCAACTCGATACGGAGAACTGGCAGTCAGATATGAGGAGAGAGCCGCAGCGGCCGAAGGTGGCCAAGTGACGCCGGCAACGTTGGGTCACGAAGCAGGCGCAGTAGTTCTGATCGGGGGAGACGTTGTCCAAACGAGGGATTCAGTAGAATCTGGTGTCGGGTCGCACAATGTGGCGGCGGCGGCGGCCAGTCCCCGCCCTGGGTTGTTTTTCCATACTCCTGCGGTTCCGAAGACGAACATTTCTGAACATGCGCCTGAATTTGATATCCAGCCGTCAAAAAATGCGCCTGATGCCGAAATTGATTTGTCCGGCGAATGTGATGGGGCCCGGGAGATTGCTCAAGAATCGGTGCCGGATACGATACCCGCAGCCGTTGATCTGCACATCACCGCCGCGACGCAGGCCCCAGTTGCGGACCCTGCGGCCACGACAGAAATAATCGAGGAGATACGTTTTTATCTCGGCCATGCACTTCTGGACCTGGCCCAGGGAGCTTTTGCCAAGTTTGAGCAGATGAATCCAGATCCTGCGTTGGTGTCACGCATACACCAGGAAATAGAAGCCGCGACGGCAAGCGCCGCCGCGCAGGCGGAAACAGCCGGACAAGTCGCTGTCGAAGAGACCGAAAATGCTCCGGAAGCTGCTGCCTCGGAAGAGGTACCTGCCAGCGAATTGCCGCACGTCCCGATAGCTGAGGAGCCTGCCCCGGCAGCGTTGGAGGGTTTGGTTTCTGACTTGGAATCATCTCTGGGAAGAGAATTTTTGCCCGTGCCGGCTCTGGACCACCCATCGCACGAGATTCGTGCTCAGGTGACGGAGCATCCCGCGGAAGTATTCGCTCAAGCTGTCCCCGCCGCGCCAGCCGCGCGGGAACCGGTCTACTCGGAGCCTGCTGCTGAGCTTCAAGTAGCCGCTCCGGAATATGCTGAAGCTGTTGCAGAAGTACAAAACGACGAGGCATCGCCTCCCAACACGCTGGGAAGCATCGTTAGCGAATTAGAGGCTTCTCTTGGGGATAGTTTCCTCGCCGGAAAAGCTCCTGAGGCGACGACTCATCCTAAATCCGAAAGTCACGCTGGCCGAGCGTCAGTCGAATCCGATATCAACATTCAACCTGCTGTTCCTCTGGCTGCCCCGGCGGCGATGGCTGCCGCTGCGCCAGGATCTTCATCCGCAGCCTGGCAACATTCCACGGCATTTACAAACTTCAAGCCCACCGTACCAGTTCAGCCGCATCGTGTGGAAGAAGCCCCGATCACAAGACCAGCCGCAAACGTGGCCGCCGGGATTGACCTGGCCGACATGTTTGGAGAATTAAAGCACGAACTTGAAGAAGACGCTGCGAACAGCGATCAGGATCCGGAAACACACTATAGCCTTGGAGTCGCCTTCCGGGAAATGGGATTGCTCGATGAAGCAATCGGCGAATTGCAAAAAGTCTGCCAGACGGTGGAGCATGGCCATCCCTTTCCGCAAATTCTGCAAACCTATACATGGCTTGCCCAGTGCTTCCTCGACAAAGGAATTCCAGAAGCCGCGCTCCGCTGGTATGAACGCGCTTTGACGCTTCCCACCCTGGATGCCGAAACTCGCATGGCTCTGCACTACGAATTGGCCTGCGCTTATGAAACTGCGGGCAACAAGAGTTCCGCGCTCAACCACTTTATGGAAGTCTACGGAAGCAACATTGACTATCGCGATGTTGCCGAGCGCATTAAGGCTCTCAAGTCGTAGAATGTCCCGATGGGACTTGCGCTGAACGAACAAGGACAAGCGTGCTCACGCACGAACTCCATGTCACAAATCATGGGGTGGATTGCGTGACGGCGAATTTTCCTCCGCAACACAATAACGCTTCCTCAACTTCAGAAAAGGAAGTTTCCTCTGGAGATTTAACCTCCGCATCTGCGCACTTGCCACCTGAAACGCGCAAGCGCAAGAGAGTCTCGCCCCTGGAGAGGTGGGTAAACCGCGTCGCGGTGATCTTGTT